>CATPCN010000248.1 GCA_955652855.1 uncultured Chthoniobacterales bacterium
CTCGGCGCTCGTGCGCGCACCCCGGAGATTTTGCGAAAACTGCGCGACGCCAAAATGCTCGGGCGCAAGAGCGGCAGCGGTTTTTACAAATACGAAGGCAAAGAGCAAACGCCTAACGAGTCGTTAAAGGAATGGCGCAAGGTTTCAGCAGGTCATCCCGAGCGGAGCGAGGGATCTCCCACGCGAAGTCAATCGGACACTAGCGAGATTCCTCGCTCCGCTCGGAATGACAGCGTCAATGATTTGGTCAATCGTCTTGTATTTCTGATGGTCAACGAAGCCGCGCGTTGCCTCGAAGAAGAAGTTGTCGCGTTGCCAGAAGATGCGGACTACGGAATGATTCTCGGAACCGGATTCGCGCCATTCCGGGGCGGGCCGATTCGGTTCGCGGAACATTTCGGTTTGAAAAAACTTGTCGATGAAATGGACCGGCTCGCGCAGAGCGACCAAAAATTTGCGCCGTGCGAAATTCTGAAGAGACACGCGCAAGGCGGTACGAAGTTTTATCAATAATGAAATCGCCACTCGGAGCACACCTTGTCATCCTGAGCGAAGTCGAAGGATCCCACGGCGTTTCCGAGGCGCTTTCGCAACGGGATTCCTCGACTGCGCTTGGAATGACAGAATCGCGTTGCGCGCCGTTATGAAATCGCCGCTCGAAGCGCCTGAGAAACAAATCAGCGAAGAAACCAGCGCGAAGCCGGAAAAAGCGACGGCGTCGGTGATCGACACCTCGAAAATGTCGGCGGGCAAAGCCGCTGCGCTCGAGCTCGCGGAAGCGTCGCGCGATCCGCTCGATGATCGCGGCAGCTTCGCGAGCAATCTCTTTGTCGGCCGTTTCGATTTCGATCGCATCTTTCCGTTCCCCGACCAAAGCGCGGAGGATCGCGCGCGCGGTCAGGATTTTTTGAACAAGCTCGAGAGTTATCTGCGCGATAATGTCGATGCAGACGAAATTGATCGCACCGGTGAAATTCCGCCGGAAAATTTCGCGGGGCTCGCAGCCATCGGCGCATTCGGAATTAAGGTGCCGCCGCAGTACGGCGGGCTCGGTTTGTCGCAGTTCAATTACGGGCGCGCGGCGGTTTTGCTCGGCAGTTGGGACGGAAATGTCGCGGCGCTTGTTTCCGCGCATCAATCAATCGGTGTCGCGCAACCACTGCTGCTCTTCGGCACGGAAGAACAAAAACGAAAATATTTGCCACGCGTCGCCGGCGGAGAAATTTCCGCGTTCGCTTTAACCGAATCGCACGCCGGTAGCGATCCGGCGACGATGAGTTTGCGCGCCGATCCCTCAGCGGACGGCTCTGAGTTTGCCCTGAACGGCGAAAAACTTTGGTGCACGAACGGCGTCAAAGCCGGCGTGCTCGTCGTCATGGCAAAAACGCCGCCGAGAATGGTGAACGGCAAATCGCGCAATCAGATCACCGCGTTTATTGTCGATGTTGCAACGCCGGGACTCGAGATCGCGTATCGCTGCCGGTTCATGGGCCTGCGCGCGCTCTACAATGCAGTCGTCACTTTCAAAGATGTGCGCGTGCCGCGCGAAAATATCATCGCCGGCGAAGGCAAAGGCCTGAAGGTTGCGCTTACGACATTGAACACAGGCCGGCTCACACTTCCGGCCGCGTGCGTCGGAGTTTCGAAACGGCTCGTCGAAATTTCGCGGAAATGGGCGGGCGAACGAATTCAATGGGGCGTGCCGATCGGTCAGCACGCTGCCATCGCGGGCAAGATTGCAGAGATGGCAGCGAACACTTTCGCGATGGAAGCGATGACTTTTCTCACTTCGTCGCTGCTCGATCGCAAAGCGACTGATCTGCGCATCGAGACAGCGATGTGCAAAATGTGGGCGACCGAAATGACTTGGAAGATCGCTGACGACGCGATGCAAGTGCGTGGCGGCCGCGGTTATGAAACGGCGCATTCGCTTGCGGGCCGAGGCGAAGCGCCGATCGCGGTCGAACGTTTTCTGCGCGATTGCCGCGTGAACACGATCTTCGAAGGCTCGAGCGAAATCATGCGGCTCTTCATTGCGCGCGAAGCGCTCGATCCGCATTTGAAAGTGGGCGGCGCAATTTTCAACACGCAGCTGCCGATGTCCGAGCGCGCTAAAGCCGTTCTTACTTCCGGAAAATTTTACGCCGGCTGGTATCCGCGCCAATGGCTGCCGGGCGGCGCGGGCAAGATCGACAATCTCCATTCCGATCTCGAAGCGCATGTGCAATATGCGGCGCGCACGAGCAAGCGATTGGCGCGCGGGCTGTTTCACGCCATGGCGCGCTTCGGTCCGAAACTCGATCGCGAACAATTGTTGCTCTCGCGTTTTGTCGGCATCGCGACCGAGCTCTTCGCCATTAGTGCGACCTGTTCGTTTGCGCAATCAAAAATGGACCACGGCGAAGACGCCGTCGAAATTCTGTCCATCGCGAATTATTTCTGTCGATCTTCCCGGCTGCGTATTGTGCACCATTTCGCCGGCACGAGCGACAACGTCGATCGCCGCGGCTATCAGCTCACGCAGGAATTGCTCGCCGGAAAGCACGCGAATCTCACGCGCGGCATCGTTTGAGGCCGCGGCTGCGATTGAAAGTCGCCGCTGAAAAGCGAACCAGTCCAATACTGGCATTGGCTTTGCTCTGAAATGTCGGGTGCTCCCGTTTATCTTCCTTGGTGTCGCGGTCGTCTGTGCGCTGATTTCGCGCAGTCTGCTGTTCATTGCCGCGATTAACATCAGCGTCTGGTGGGCGCTTGGAATTTTTTTGCCGTTCGGTCCAATGTTTTTCCGGGTGAATTATCCGGAAGAAGCAAGGCGCTCGGTGTGGTTCCGATTCGCCACGCTTCCCTGTTTCGGCGCATATTTATTGATGGGGCAGGGGCCGATGTTGAAAGCGTTTAAGCCGCATCATCTCGATGCAGGGCCGTCTTCCACGCATCTTGTTCATTACGCTTTGGAGAAACCTGGGACGTCGCTGCCGAAAAATTCGGCTACGCCGATCCTGGCGCCGACTCCGAGTTTGGACGAACGCCACGCGGCGAATGCAATGGAACTTAAGCGCTTGCAGAGTTGGGCGGAGGAGCTTCGATTGCGCAAACGCGATCTGCTGCACGGCGACACAGAAGGAAATCGCGTATACGCGATCGATCTTTCGGAATACAACGAGGCGCTCGCCAAAGCGACTGCGGAAAAAACTGCACTCGGCGTCCCGCCGAAATCATCACCGCATTGATGGCCCGCCGGTTGACCGTCCTGCACAGTCAGACTACCGTCAGCGGATGAGTATGCCGCCCATGCTCACCGAGGCGGCCCGCACTTCCGCGCGGCGCCCTTCGACTGAGAAAAAACAAAACGATCATGCCGACGCTTCGCGCGCCTTGGAAATTATCGAGGAGCACGTCCTGCTCGATGGTTTCAAGGTTGTGATCGACCTCGAAAAAAGCCGCGGCTCATATTTATATGATGCGGCCAGCGGTCATCGCCTGATCGATCTCTACGGCTTTTTCGGTTCCATGCCTGTCGGGTTCAATCATCCCTATTTTGAGCGCGAGGATGTGAAGAGCGATTTGTTGCGCGCGGCCAAGGTCAAGATCGCCAACTCCGACGTTTACTCGCAAGGTTACGCCGAATTCGTCGAAGCTTTTGCGCGCGTGGTCGGTCTGCCCCCGCTCGACCGTTATCTCTTTATCGAAGGCGGTGCGCCTGCAGTCGAGAACACGCTCAAGGCTGCGATGGATTGGAAGGTGCGCAAAAACATGGCGGCCGGTCGCGGCGAACGCGGCACTGAGATTTTGCATTTCCGTCACGCCTTCCACGGCCGGAGCGGTTACACGATGAGCCTGACGAACACCGACCCGCGCAAGACGGATTTGTTCGCCAAATTCGATTGGCCGCGCGTTTCGGGCCCTTACATCGATTTTTTGTTGCCCGAATCCGAGCGGGAAGCGGATGTGACCGCCCGCGAAAAAAAATCGGAGGAGGAAATTCGAAAGGTCATTGCCGAGCGCAAGATCGACATAGCCGCGATCATCATCGAGCCGATTCAAGGCGAAGGGGGGGACAATCATTTTCGAGAAAATTGGCTGGCGACGCTGCGCCGCATTTGCGACGAGAACGAAATGCTTTTGATTTTCGACGAAGTGCAATGCGGCATGGGCGCGACGGGTCGCAATTGGTGCTGCGAACATTTTGGTGTGCTGCCCGATCTGATGGCGTTCGGCAAAAAAGCGCAAGTCTGCGGCGTGATGGCCGGGCCGCGCCTCAATGAAGTGAAGGACAACGCGTTTCGGTTACCGAGCCGGCTCAACTCGACTTGGGGCGGAAATTTTACAGACATGGTGCGCTCGACGCATTATCTGCGCATCACCGAGGAAGAACATCTGGTCGAGAACGCCGCGAAAGTTGGCGCGCACTTTTTGAGTCGGCTTTGCGAACTTCAGCGCGAAGAGCCGATGATTACCGCCGTGCGCGGTCGCGGTTTGTTTATCGCGTTCGATTTGCCGGACGCGAAGACGCGCGAAGAGATGTGGAAAGGTTTGTTCGATCGCGGCGTGCTCACGCTGCGCTCCGGCGAACATTCGATTCGGTTTCGACCGGCGCTGGACATCACGGCTGAAGTGGTCGACGAAGCGATCGATCTGCTGCGCAAGCAATGCCAGCAGATGCGTCGCAGTTAGTCATGCAATCGGTCTTACAAAGACTCGGCATCGCCGAGGAAAATCCCGGCGCCTTTTGCGGCGAATGGCGCGGCAGCGGCGCCAAGATCGACAAGTTTTCACCGATCGATGTCCACTTGCTCGCGAGGGTGCGCACCGCTTCGAACGAAGATTACGAAACGACTGTCACTCGCGCCTGCCAGGCATTTCTCAAGTGGCGCGCAACACCCGGCCCAGTGCGCGGCGAGACGGTGAGAAAACTTGGCAACGCTTTACGCGAAGCGAAAAGCGATCTCGCGCAACTCGTCACGCTCGAAAACGGCAAGATCATCGCGGAAGGCGAAGGCGAAGTGCAGGAGATGATCGACATCTGCGACTTCGCGGTCGGCCAATCGCGCATGCTTTATGGCCTAACGATTCAGTCGGAGCGCGCGAGTCATCGGCTCATGGAGCAATGGCATCCGCTCGGCGTGATCGCCGTGATCTCCGCGTTTAATTTTCCGGTCGCGGTTTGGTCGTGGAACGCAGCGCTCGCCGCCATTTGCGGTGATGCAACAATTTGGAAACCCTCGGAAAAAACGCCGCTCACCGCGATCGCGGTCATTAAAATCGCGGAGCGCGTTTGTCGCGAAACCAATGTCGACCCCGCAATTTTTTCATTGCTCATTGGCGACGGCCCGAGCGTCGGACAAAAGCTAGCCGCCGATCGCCGCATCCCGCTCGTTTCCGCGACTGGATCGACCAGGATGGGTTTCGATGTCGCCAAACAGGTGCACGGCCGGCTTGGCAAAACGATTATGGAGCTGGGCGGCAACAACGCGCTCATCGTCGCGCCGAGCGCTAACATCGACATGGCGACACAATCGATTTTCTTCGGCGCGGTTGGCACGGCCGGTCAGCGTTGCAC
>CATPCN010000249.1 GCA_955652855.1 uncultured Chthoniobacterales bacterium
CCTGATCTTCTGGCTGCCGCCCGAGAAGAACCCCTGGACACGCCAGATTTGATCGAGCGCGGAAAGACCGAGGCAAATGACACGAGTCTTGCTCGCGCGTGCCGCAAGATCGACCGATGCCGTCGCTGGCTTCAACCGCATCGAAGGTCGGCGCCTGCTCATTGCAGCACCTTGCCCGTCGCGGCATCGAACAAATGTATCTTGTCGGCCCGCGGCTTAAGAAACAACCGCTCGTTCACCTTTGGCTTCAGCGCGGGATCGACGCGCGCAATCGCCGAGGCGCCAGCGACATCGAAATGGATCAACGTATCCGAGCCGAGCGGCTCGACCAGCTTAATTTCGACGGGGATTCCAAATGCCTCGGCGGCAACGACGTCGAAGTGCTCGGGCCGCACGCCGAACACCCCCTTCCCTGCCGCGGCTTTCAGCCGTGCGCGGGCTGATGCATCGAGGGGAACGGCTGCTCCGTCCTGCGAAAATGCCGCGGAATCACCATGCAGCTCGACCGCGAAGAAATTCATCGTTGGGGAACCAATGAACCCGGCGACGAACTGGTTCGCCGGCCGTTCGTAGACGATTTCGGGTGTGTCATATTGCTGCACTATCCCGTTTTGCAGCACCACTATCCGGTCGGCCATGGTCATGGCTTCGATCTGGTCGTGGGTCACAAAGACCATTGTGGTCTTGAGCTGTTGCGAGATCGACTTGATCTCCGCCCTCACCTGCGCCCGCAGCTTCGCATCGAGATTCGACAGCGGTTCGTCGAACAGAAATACCTGGGGGTTGCGAACGATGGCCCGGCCCATGGCGACGCGCTGGCGCTGACCGCCCGAGAGCTCCTTGGGTTTGCGATCGAGATAGGCCTCGATGTGCAGCATGGTGGCCGCCTGCCTTACCCTGGCATCGATCTCCGGCTTCGGCATGCCGCGCAGTTCGAGCGCAAAAGCCATGTTGTCGTAGACGCGCATGTGCGGATACAACGCATAGTCCTGAAACACCATTGCGATGTCGCGTTGAGCGGCGGGCACGCCGTTAACGCGCTTATCGCCGATGAACAGCTCGCCGCTCGTGATCGGCTCGAGGCCCGCGATTATCCGCAGCAACGTCGATTTGCCGCACCCCGACGGGCCGACGAACACGACAAACTCGTGGTCTGCAATCTCGAGGCTGAGATCGGGAACTACGGTGAAATTCCCGTAACGCTTGACAAGATTGCGGATCGAGATCGCGGCCATCAGCGTCGTCCCGGAGCCAGTACCGGCTTGATCAGCCTTCCCTCCGCAAAGCGCGCGAAATTTTGCGGCAGCTCCTTTAGCCCGAACTCACCGTCGACCAGGACGCGATACTCGTCCTTATAGCGGCGCAGCAGCGCGACATTCGGTTCAAAATCGCCAATCGGGAAATAGAAGGTGCGGATCATGTAAAAATCTTTCCGGCGAAACACCTTGCCTTCCTCAATGGTCCAGGGTGCCGCGTTTTCGCCAACCAGCACCAGCGCGCCGCGAGGCAACACCACCTCGATACCGAGATTGCGCGCGGGGTGAGAGCCGGAACATTCCATGATCAACGCAAAGCGCGTGCCGGTATCGCCGACCGGATGGTTCTTCGCGCCGAACGCTTGCGCTATCTTCAGCCGTTCCGTGTTTGGATCGGAAACATGGATGTCGCTGTAGCCGGCATCCCGGAGCGCCAGGATAACGCCGAGCCCAACGGGCCCAGCGCCCGTGACCAGCACAGGTCCAGCATCCGGCGGCGGCACGACGCGACTGACGAAACGAACCGCATGCGCCGACGTGCCGATCGTATCCAGCAACAGCGGCGCCAGACTGTCCTCGATGTCATCGGGCACCGGCAGGAGGCAATTTTCCGGAACCGGCAAATATTCCGCATAGCCGCCCGGCCTGTTCCAGCCGATCAGACTGGAGACTTCGAGGCACATCTGGGTATCGCCGCGACGGCAGGCTGCACAGCGCCCGCAATGGACGGGGATGTAGACGGCGCAGCGCCGGCCGTGCATCCGGTGCCCTGGTTGCTCGACGACACCGAAAATCTCGTGGCCTGCGATAAATTCCGCGCCCTTGTGCCACAGCTTGAAGTCCGAACCGCACAGCGCCGTGCGCGAAACGCGCACCAGCACTTCACCCACATGGACGTCGGGAATCCTGACGCGCTCGATCGTAATGCGTTCGTTGCCATGAAATACGGCTGCTTCCATGGTTGCATTCGTTCGATCGACGGCTGCCATTTCGATGCCCATTACTCTTTCACCGCGCCAAGCGTCAGTCCCGACACCAGCCATCGCTGCACGATAGAGGCAAGTATCAGCGGCGGAAGCGCAATCAGGGTCGCGGCTGCCATCAACGCGCCCCATTGGGTCGAACCTTCGCCGACAAAATTGAAGGCCGCCGCGATCAGCGTCTTGCTGTCGCCGTTCGACAGCACTAGCGCGAATAGAAAATAGTTCCAGGAAAACACAAAGGAGAGGATGGCGGCCACCGCAATGCCGGATCCCACCAGCGGCAGCGCGATCCTCCGCAGGATGCGCGTGATGCTACAGCCATCGACCTGCGCCGCCTCGAAGATGCTGCGCGGAATATTGTCGAAGGACGGCAGCAACACCCAGATCACGATCGGCAGCGTGATTACGGCATGGCTGAGGATCAGCGCCGTGTAGGAACCAATCATCCCGACCTGCCGGAACATCACGTACCATGGCAGCAGGAACAGCGTTCCCGGCGCCATGCGTGCCGCCAAGGTGAGCACCGCCGGCCAGGATATTCGTGTCCATGACACGGCAAACGCCGCGGGGATTCCGAACAGCAATCCAAGCCCCGCCGATCCTAGAGTCACGATCAGGCTGTTGATAGTGTAGGAGAAGAACGGCGTCGTCCGCATCAATTGGCTGTAGTTCTCGATCGTCGGGGAAAAGATCAGCGTCGGGGGATAGGCGGTCACCTCGAACGACGGCTTGAACGACGACAATACCATCCATGCCGTGGGCGACATGATAAGGATACCGGCCAGCACCAGTTGCGCGGCGTTGAACCTGCGTATCCA
>CATPCN010000250.1 GCA_955652855.1 uncultured Chthoniobacterales bacterium
CTTCCTGGACTCAAACCACGAAATGTTCAGTCTCGTCGCCATCCCCAGCGAAAATTCGTGCTACGCCGCGAGACGATCCTTGGTTGCCGCGATCTGAATTCCCGGACAGGCTCCTAGCGCCGGTCTTTGCGGGACTTCTGTTTGCGAGGCCGTCGCTTATCAACCTGCCGTTCGTCATCGCTGGGGTACTGAAGATCACATACGATCTGCTGCTTTACAGGGCATTTGTTCACCTCAAACCGCCCGACGAACAAGTGAAGACACCCTGAGAACTCAGGCAATCCTCAGAAAATTGTTTTATAAGTGTTCATGCGAACTTCGGTTCTCTTTATGTTGCTGTTCGCCGGTGCTCTGTCAGCACAGGACAGCAAGACTCCCGCCACCAAGCCCACTGTTGTGTTTGTTTGTGAGCATGGCTCCGCCAAAGGCATAATTGCGGCGATTGAGTTTGAATCTATGGCCAAGGAAAAGGGCCTTGACCTAATCATCTTGGCGCGTGGCACCAATCCAGATGCTGAAATCCCGAAGCTTATTCGCGATGGCCTGAAGGCCGACGGTTACGACGCCGGCACACGTAAACCAACGAAGGTATCGGAGAAAGACCTAAAAGGTGCAGCGAGAATAGTTTCATTCGGCCCTGATCTCAAGCCGTGGCTCGCAGACGGCACGGCGATCTTAGACTGCAGCGCAACACCCTCTGTCAGCGACGATTATCAGCGGGCGCGAAATTACTGTCAGCGACGATTATGCGGGCGCGAAATTACATCCGGCAACAGCTTGAGATTCTCCTGAAGGATCTCAGAAAATAACGGCGCGCTGTGAGCTTAACGAAAGTACTTCAACGCGCTGTCCGCTCAATATCAGAAGACTGGCGCGCGAAACTGTCGCCGGTGTAATCTTTACAACAAGGAGGCTAGTAAATGTCGGCTCAATTCGACAACCCGCTCACCCCTGAATTGCGGGATACACTGAATAACTTGGCAGCCGGCTTGTTTGGCTTGGACACATGGGTCAAGGAGCCAGGGAAGTATGTGCCGCCCAATCAAAATCTTCCGTGGCGGGCCGCAGGCCACACGTTTACGCCTGCGGATCTGGCGGTGATTCCGTTCTTCGAGAATCTGTTGCGCGAATCGTCGGGCGACGACGACTTGGGCGTCCGATGGGCCACCGTTGCGGCCGATCCACTCAAGTACTCGCCGTTGCCAAATCCGGCAGCGTGGCGGAAGAACCGCGGGCTCGGCGATGTTCCCAAGTTCGGCATCGTGCCCAGCGGCAATGTCTGGCTGACAGATGCAACCGGGAAGACGATATCGCGTGCTACATTCTACGCGCAATGTTGGCCCCTTCTCGGAGCCGTGGTTGACGCACGTCGAAATCCCGGCCCGGTCGATTGGGCTGCCTTGGCGAGAGACTTGTTGAGTAACTCCGCTCTCCAGTGGCCAGCCACGTCACAGCCGCCCTCCGCGGTATTTATCATTCAGTTCACCAGTGACATGTTGTACGCGATGCTCGGGATGCGGAACCCCGCGCCCGAAGAGTGGCGGCGCGCGGTCCTGGTCGAGTTGGGCGAATACCGGCGCCCGGGGAATGAATATACGCGGGGCGACACGGCTGTAGCGGTTAAGGCATTTGAGAAACTCGCCGGCTTGGCGAAGCGAGAGGCATCTCATGGAAATGGCTGATTTTGTGATCGTAGGCAGCAGCGGTGGCGGAGGCACCATCAGTTGGTTGCTCGCCAAAGCTGGTTTCAAGGTAGTCGTTCTCGAGCAGGGAGCCGATCTTGCGCAGCCCCTCAGCGACACGGTTGCGAACCCGCTCGACGGGAAGGGAAACGTCGACACGGAAAGCTTGAAGTACAACCCTTACCCGCACGATGAATACCGCTTCCGGCTGGAGCGGCCGGACCCGAAACGTCGGCTCCGTGGCGAGTACAACACATTTCGTTCTTCCGCTGCCGCGAATGCCGCGCCCTTCAACGGGGCATGGACCGCATCCGTACTGGGCGGCGGTTCCATCATCTGGGGTACGTGGTCGTTTCGGGCACTGCCGATCGACTTCCGGCTTCGCACCCACTTTGCAGCTACAGGGCAATTGGACAAACTCGAAAAGGAGTGGGGCTATTCGATACCAGACTGGCCCGTCTCGTTTGCCGAAATGGAGCCCTTTTATAATGTGGCGGAAACCCTATTGGCGGTAAGCGGCGACCGCGATGCCGTCACCGCAGCCGTCAGGGATAGCGCTTGGTATCAGGAGTTTTCGAAGCTCAAGTATTTCTCCAAAGCAGGAAACTGGCAGCCAGATTTTCCTTTCCCTTGCGACCCATATCCCATCACACCGGTTGGCGACTTTTTCTGGCAAGGCGCTGCGACCGCCGGGTACCACCCCGTTCCACTGCCAAGCGGCATGGTATCGCCGGGATCTCCCGGATATAAGACCCGCGCCAAAATTCAGGAGGCGCTCAAGCACAACCGGCCGGCCGGATCGTTCTGGGAGCAATCCGCACAGAAGATATGGTCCGATCGCGTGAGAAGCGCGTGCAACCTGTGCGGTTATTGTGGCGAGTATCTGTGTTGGGGCAAGGAGGGACCGAAGTCCGGCAGCCGGGTTTCGACGATTAAGGAGCTTCGCGATCTGCCCAACGCGGAGATCCGCACCAATGCGAAAGCGTACGAAATCATCTATGATGCTCAGACGCGTCGCGCGACCGGTGTGCGCTATCTGGATGTTTCGGACCAGGATAACCCGCGCGCCTGCGTGCAGCGCGCGCGACATGTCATCGTGTCTTGCGGCGCGGTGCAATCGGCGCGTCTGCTGCTGATGTCAGGGCCGCCCGCGGGCCTCGGCAACAGCACCGATCAGGTGGGGCGTTATGCAACGTTCCATCTATTCGGCCTGGGAATCACAGCGGCGCTGCCGGCGAAGTTCCAAGGCATTCTGCACGGCGAATTCGGGCATACAGGCAATACGACTTCGTTTGAGACTTACTTCGTCAAGGACGACATTACAAAACGGATACGGCTGGTAAGTGGTGGAAGGCCGGGACCATGACTAGCACGGCCAAGAAGAATCCGCTGGAGAACGCCGATGGTAAATTGCGTGGAAAGTCCCTGATTCAACGCCCGCTGCTAGCGGCGATGGAAGCATACAATCGGACGCTGGAGGTGCGCCTGACCGCGGATGACCTCCCCAGAGCGGACAACCGGGTCGATCTCGATCCCGTGTATGTGGACGAGTACGGATTTCCCGTCGCACGGGTCACCCGGAACTTCGGACCGAATGAACAGTTAATGTTTCAACTGGTCGAGTCGAGGCTGCGGAAGGTGTGCGATTTGTACGTCAAGAAGGGGATTCTCAAGCAAACGGATGTGAGCTTCGGTAAGGCCATCGTCGATCTCATCGGCGATCACCAGATGGGCACGTGCCGGATGGGCGATGATCCGGCCACGTCGGTGGTGGACCGCAACTTCCGGCTGCACGATACTCCCAACGTATTTGTAATCGATACCAGCTTCTTCCCGACCGGATTTGGGCTCAATCCGATGGTGACCACCGTGGCGAATGCATTGCGGGTTGGCACCTGGATTGTAGAACAGTCAAAGCGCGGGAAAGGGCTGGATTAGAAGTTCGCGTTGGAACTCGGCAGAATTCTGCTGGGCGGACTGAGGTTAAGTCACGCACCGACTATCCCAATGCCTCTCGCTTGGCAAGCGCGTTCAGCACATCACTCAGGTAAAATTCAGCTTCGGTATATATCATACTGAACCGGGTGATCTTCCAGGCTCGATTCATCGCGGGCGTTCTTGGTCTCTCATTGGTCTGGCCCATCGCAGCCATCGGCCAGGCTGTGCCGCGCGACGTGCGGGCAGTACGAGCGGAGCACCCACCAAGGCTTGACGGCATCGTTGACCAGAGCTGGGCGGCTGGCGCCGTGATCTCCGAGTTCCACCAAAGAGAGCCGTTCGAGGGACGGCTCGCTACTGAAAAGACGGTCGTCAGGATTCTCTATGACCGGCACTATTTGTACTTTGGATTCGAGTGCCTCGATTCCGAACCGGATCGTATTGCCGCCAGCGAACTGCGCCGGGATACCGACTTTACTGTGGACGATCACGTTTCGATCATGATCTCGCCCAATAACGATGCGCGCAATGGATATGTCTTCACCACCAATCCGCTCGGCACGCAGTTTGATGCCCTGATCGCCGACCAGGGCGAGATCAACGACCCCAACTGGGACGGAATCTGGAAGTCGAATGCAAGAATTACGCCACACGGATGGTCCGCGACCATCGCGATTCCCTTTTCGACACTCAACTTCAAGACATCGGGCGACGTGACCGTGGGATTGAACTTCCGGCGATTCATCCGGCGAAAGAACGAAGAGGATCTCTGGCATTCCTACTTGCGCATTTACGGCCTGGAGCGCGTCTCCGAAGGTGGCCGGCTGACGGACCTCAAAGAAATCGGCAGCGGCAGGCTGCTACTCATAAAGCCCTACCTGCTTGGCGGGCTGGTGTCCAATCCGGCGGTAGGTGTTCGAGGACTCCATACGGGGGGCCTCGATGTGAAGTACGGCATCCGCAGTAACCTTGTCGCAAACCTGACCGTGAACACCGACTTCGCCGACGCCGACGTCGATCCGCTGCGAGTCAACATTACCCCGTTCAAGAGCTCGCTACCGGAGAAACGGCCGTTCTTTCTGGAGAATGGCGGCTTCTTTCATTTTGGAACTCAGGAGAGCACGCAACTCTTCTTCAGCCGGCAGATCGGCATCGACCCCAACACAGCGGAGCAAGTGCCATTGGATGTGGGAGCCAAGATCACGGGAACGTTGGGCGATTATGACATTGGCGTCCTTGATGCAAGAACACGCGAAAGTGGTCTGAATCCGTCGGCGAACTACCTCGTCGCGCGAGTGAAACGAAAGATTCTCTCGGAGTCCTACATCGGCGCCATCGCCATCGACAAGGAAAGCGGCAACCCGCTCGATCGCTTCAACCGCACCGCGGGTGTGGACGCGAATTTTCTTCTTTTCAAGAAGCTCACTCTCTCGGGCTACTATGCGAAGACATCGTCCTACTTACCGCAGCAGCGGGGCAAGGACTGGGCGGAAGGCTTCATCGCCGCCTACAATAGCAATCTGATTCAAGCACAATGGCGTCACTCCATCATCCAGCCGAACTTCAATCCGGAAGTCGGATTCGTGGATCGAACGGATTTGATCTCGAACTTCTACGATTTCCAAATCTCTCCGCGCCCGAAAACTGGCCCAATCCGCGAGCTGAACTTCGAGGCGTTCTACTCCCGTCAGCCAAACACTCATGGAATTCTGCAAACGCAAGAATGGCAGACCACGTTTCGGGCGATCTTCCACAACGGCGCTTATACCGACGACGATCTGTTCGATAACTTCATTCAGCGGCTGACGACACCGTTCAACATTTTCAGGAACGCCTACATTCCAGCCGGTATCTACCACTTCGACCGGCACCAGTTCACTTACGGCTCCGACCTCAGCAAGCGATACTCCTGCGGCTTCTTCGAGCGATTCGGGAC
>CATPCN010000251.1 GCA_955652855.1 uncultured Chthoniobacterales bacterium
GTCGGAGTTGCTCGCTACGATGGAAGCTCGATCTCGCACAGTTTCGAAACCACGGAGCCGTCGCTAGATGTGAAGTGCAATGGCTTTTCCCCGCTGATCCTGCCGACGCTAGGTCGTCGTAGACACGTCTTCTGCGCCGAATGGACATTTAGGCGCGACATTTAGACATTTAGATGTCCACTGGTGGCGGCATGAGGGACTGAGTGTCCTGATCGGGATTGGACCTGACAAACAATGTCCGATGAATTTGAAATGCATTCCATTCAACGACCGAGTTCGACCCACGGGCGACGTTGACCAATGTCCGCTATGGAGCAGTCCAATCGACTGTCGGTGTTGTCGCGTTGTCGCCGCTCTCCCGCCACATTTATGCAAAACGCTCGTGTCGGTGCTGAACCAAGCCTACCACTGGCTGTGTAAGCAACGTCGAGACTACCCACCCGATGCCAATGTGTGGGACGTGCGCTTTCATTGGCATTCCGCGCGGATTCGCCTCGAGGCTGACTTGCGCGCCGGCCACTTTCGCTTCGGCCCGTTGAGGGTCATCATGAAAGCCGATGGCGAAGTGCTGCATCTGTGGAGCGCCCGCGATGCGTTGGTGCTTCATCGGGCGCATCGAGGCTTTGATTTTCTCGGGTATTACTTCTGCTGCGGCCCGTTACGGCTCGCGCAGCGAACGCTCCAGAATCACGCGACACGGCTTCATCGGCTTTATGAGCAACAGAAAACGGCGCCGGAAGGCGCCGCTCGTCTGGATGAGTACGTGACCCGCTGGTGGCGATGGGGCGGGCAGGCCTGTCGGAGTAAGACCGAGCGTGCCTGCCCTTTACGCCTACGCACCAGCCCGACTCCAGCTAAGCCGAGGCCGAGCAGCTGGTGCTAGGGGAGTCGGTTCTGCGCGCACGTCGCAATCGCACCCCATCACTGTCCCGGCAGACGGCAGCATCTTGCCGAGACGTGGAAGGCTTGGGCGACCCCGGTGGTGTTCTGGTATGTGCAGGTGGATGCGTCGACGCCCACTAGGGTGGGAGCGGGCGGTATGAGGGCGTCGGAAACGCAACGGACGGACACGAGAGAGTAGGTTGCGGGACACGGCGGTGGGGAGAGGGAGTTGATAAAACCGGATTCGAATAAGTAATCGTTGGCGAGGGTGACGACGCATTGAAGCGCTGTGGCGCCGTTCTCGACGAAATAGCCGACGACATCGACGACCACGTCCGCCTGTCCGCTCGGACCGTTGTACGCAACGGAAAAGGTGTTCGCTGGATTTCCACCCGGGATCAATGTCGTGTTAGCAATGACCTCGCCGGCGTGATCCCAATTCAGCGCGCTGACCGTTGGTGCCGCGCCCACGCCGTTCCAGACCACGAAGTTCCCTGCAGCGTTGGCGTTGACCACGGTAATGGTCGCGACCGCGGCCGCCGGCGCAACGTTGCCCAGCGTTCCACCCTGACTCGTGATCACAGTGCCGGGACAGGCCACGTTGGAGGCCCCAGGCACCCCGCCTTGGCCCGCCCATGAATTGCCGCCGATATTGCTCCACCAATAAATAGTGCGCGTGCCGCCTGCGGTAATTGGCCCGCCGACATTGCGGGTGTCGGCGACGCGGCAGGGCGGGATCGGGTTGAATATCAGATCGTTGGTTGCGCTGCCCAGTTTCGAGGACACCTTATCGGATTTGAGCACAGTCTGATCGATGATATTCGCCTGAGCGCTCACAAACACTTGGGTGAACTGTTTGTAATTTGCTTTCGCGCTCTGCAGATCGTCGCGCGGTTGAAGACGCAAAAACTCTTTCAGCCACTCCTCGGGCATCAGGCGCAACTGCGTCTCGTAGACTTCGCGCCAGCTCGCCCAATGCGCGTCGGCCTGGACGGCAATCGGCTCCCACCGGTTGAGAATTGTGGCTATCGCGCTGGTAGCGTCCATCGATCCAGCAACCAAACGAGCTTTCTCCACAGCCCGAGAAGCCGTAGTGGGTTCCGCCGCTTGGAGTAACGGGATTGTGCCGATCACCACAGTCGTCGCGAGCATCGCGAGGATTCTTTTGCTGCGTAACGGACGCATAGCTCCTCCCCTGTGGTTTACAGACACACCGCGGTTCCGGATCGCGATCCAGCTTTGTCGCGTCCGAGACCGGTGCCCGCTCACGCTAGCCATCGCAGCGAAGGAAATCAATGCGGGAATTGGAATTTCACAAGTGCCAAAAACTCTTGAATCGTCGAGAGACGTCGGCTGGTGGCAAAGGTCTGATCCCATTGCGCAAAGCCCAAATTGCTGGTGAGGATCAGGCTACCGCTCGTAGCGTTTGGCCACCACCTGAAAGAACAGATTGGCCTGATCGCGCGACATCGGCAGATAGCCGATCTCGTTAATGATCAACAAGCGATATGCGAGAATGCCGCGTTTGAGCGCCTGCCCGAGTTGGTTCTGCCGCAGGGCGGTGGTCAGCGTCAGCAGCAGATCAGCGGCGGTGATGAAGCGGGTCGATCAATCCTGCTCTTCCCCTGGAGGTCATGCGTCTTGTGGCGAAAAGACGATACAATTTCAAAGAGATGGCTTGGGCGAACAGTCCATCTTCGGAAAAAGACAAGTGCCAATCTTTTCACGATTGATCGGCGGGTCACTTCTCGCGATCGAGAATGGACAAGCTTAGGGCGATCACCTATTTCGTACGCACCGTGGAGGCCAAGAGTTTTGCGGCCGCTGCGCATTCGCTCGAAGTCACGCCGTCCGCTCTGAGTAAAGCGATCGCGCTGCTCGAGCAGGACCTTGCCTTTACGTTGTTCAACCGCTCCACGCGACGCATGGCGCTTACCGTCGAGGGCATTGCATACTACAACTGCTGCCGAAAAGTGCTTCAGGATCTCGAAGAGGTCGAGCTCGCTGCCGGACACGGACGAGCGCGGGTGGCGGGAGTACTGCGCGTGGGAATGCACCCGGCGGTGAGCTGGGCTGTGCTTCAAGAAGTTCACACCTTCCTCGCAGCGCATCCAGAGCTCATGGTCGAGACTGTCATGACAAACTCCGCCATGGCGTTACTCGATCGAGGGCTCGATGTCGTGATCCACATCGGAGAGTTGCGCGACTCCGAACTCGTTGCACGACAGCTCGGCTGGACGGAATTCGTCGTGTGTGCGGCTCCGAGCTACATCAAGTCCATCGGAATGCCGCAGCGGCCTGAGGACCTGTCGCGGTATCCCGCTGTCGTGTACGCGAGAGACGATGAGGACCCCGCGACGCGTTGGGAGTTTTACAAGGGTCACGAGCATCGGACGATCTCAATCTCGATACGTCTCGTTCTTCGCGGCGGCATCGGCCTCATTGAAGCGGCCGTGCGCGGCTGCGGCGTTGTACGCCCCTACCGCATCGCGGCGCGCTCCGCGTTGGCTTCGGGACAATTAGTGGCTTTGCTTCCTGATTGGTCGAGCGACCGACAGCCGGTATATGCAGTGTTTGCCCAGAAGGGGCACAGCGCGGCCAAAGTGCAAGCGTTCCTAGACTTTACGCAAGCCCTGATTACGCCGGACGCATAAATGGAGCAATCCACACGAGGCGTTAGAACGAGTTGCCGGCTGCTTGTTTGAGCTTTTCCCTCGCTGCCGAACGGTTGCACAGCTTTCGATAGCACTCCTCGCCAGCCATGGCAAGCGCTGCGGCCTGCGCCCCCGCGTTGAGCTCGGCTTGTATTCGGACATGCATACCTTCGCCCGCCGAATCATGCCCGACAAGCCTGGTCTCCAGCGCCTTCCAGAAATTCGTCCGAGACGCGCCCAGAGCGACCACGTGGTCTTCGGCATGATGTGCCGGACAGCAAGCAAAGGGTGCCAGCATGCAGCCCGTGGATGCGACCAGGTTTCATATTAGTGGGCCCTCCCGACCAATGTTTATGATGGCGAGGTTTGATGTAATGAACCGCGCCGCTCTGGGTTGGCGCACACAGGTTAGCGAGTACCGCGAACGAAATAAATACCGTCGATGGAAGTAGAGAAGTGGCGAAAATTATTGAATCGTCAGCAACGTTGGCGGCTGTGTCGGTTTGCCGCGCGTGCGAAGATAAGCGGGGGAGGCGCAGACGATGAACTCGGCCCAACCGAGCTGTCGGGCGCTCAGCGCCGACGGGGTTACCACCAGCGCTTGCGTCGCGGCGGCGAAACTCTTCGCCTCGACCGTGCGGCAAAAGAACGTGATCGCGCGCAATTTGTCCAGGGCTTCCCCCGTGGCCGCCAAGCGGTCGACGATTCGAGACCAAGTGGCACTTGTGAAATTCCTGCCGGTGCCTCAATCGGTAGCCCGAAAGATTCTAGACTGGGCGATCATGCATTTTTGGCTGGGCATGTCGCCATGAATCGAGAACACCTTGTTGCGTGCAGCGCCCCCGATGCCATCGAAGCGCTCGTCGCGGCCTGGGCCACCGCCTGGAATCGGCATGACATCGAGGCCATGGCCCGGCTGGTCATGCCGGCAGTAGACTTCGTGAACGTCGAGGGGCGGTGGCTCAGAGGAAGGGATGAGTTCGTCGATCATCATCGCCAGATTCATGGGGAACAGATGCGCGACAGCGCCTGGACCAATCTCTGTCGCGAGACCCGCTCGATCGGGAATGATCTGGCCATCGTCCACCTGGAATGGACCATCGAGGGCGACCGCGATCCGGTTGGAACACCACGCAGTCCGCGCCACGGTCTATTCACCTGGGTAGTTTGCCGCACCCAGAATCGCTGGCGTATTGCCGCCGCCCATAACACAAACCTTCGACCTGGCATGACTCATCGTCTGACGCCCAAAGTAACGCGATAGTGGGGAGTCGGGCTTGGCGGAATCCGACACGTTGTCGTGGCGACGAGATCGTCTGGCCTTGGCGCGATCGTCAACACCCTCTCTGGTGCGATTCAAGCGTTTTCGGCACTTGTCAAATTCCTTCACGATCATTTATTTCCGTTGTTGTTCTAGCTAACCTAACCAAGTGCGGATGTGACGGGAGCGAACTATCTAGACACGGCGAGCGCGATGTCCGCTTACGTCGTCGTAATCGTATAGGGTGAAGGGCGAAACGCAAGAATGACAGCGGCTGTGTGTGGGCGTCGTATGAAGTCGAATCGGTCGCCCAATGAGGATGCGCGAATGCGCTAGCAGTCCGACGGCGGAGCGCACGCCAGTAAACCAACTAGTCGAAAGGAGTGATGGCGTCATGAAGCCTTTCCAAAATCTGGCCGCGGTGGTAGCGACAGCCGCACTCACGCTGCTTTTGTCGACCCTCTCCACCGGGGCTGCGAGCCAGGAAGGTGCTCGAATCCGTGGCGTCACGCCGTCTGTGGTTATCGCGCATTCGCCGAAGCTGCTAGCACGTATGGACCCTGCACAAATGATGCGCCTGACGCTTGTGTTGCAACCGGTTGACCAGAGCGAGCTGGAGCGCTTCCTCCGTGACGTTCAAGATCCTGCATCACTCAGCTTCCACCGCTTTCTAACCTTCGACGAGTGGAAGGCCCGGTTCGCTCCCTCAGATCAACAGGTGGAAAAAACTAACGCCTGGGCTAGTCAGCACGGGCTCAACGTAATTTATCGTTTCCGAGACAACCTGGCACTGAAAGTGGAGGCGTCTGCCGCAACGATCGAGCAAGCATTCGACCTACAGCTCAACCGATACGAGCTGGGCAGCCGCAAGTTCTTCTCTAACGATCGCGACCCTGCAATGCCGGGAGAACTAGTCGGGATCCTAAAGAACGTGCAGGGACTGAAC
>CATPCN010000252.1 GCA_955652855.1 uncultured Chthoniobacterales bacterium
AGCGAGCATTACACCGAGACGATGATCGCGCCGTCCTTCGTCGCAGAAACAACGCGCGCGATTGATTTGTTGCGACAGTTCCTCACACACGCGCAAGGCTTGGCGATCGTAGTGGATGAATTCGGCGGCACCGAAGGAATCATCACGCTGGCGGACATTTTCGAGGAAATCATTAGTGACGCCGCGCCGCTCGGCGATGCCGATCTTTACATCGAGCCGCTCGAAAACGGGCGCTACCTCGTGAGCGGCAACGCGCGCCTCGACGATCTGAGCGAGCATCTCGGTTTCGAAATTGAAGCGGAAGGCATCGATACAATCGGCGGTTTTGTTTTTAATCGCCTCGGCTATTTGCCGCCCTCTGGAACGAAAGTGGAATTACCGCGCCTCGTAATCACGGTGCAGCGGACCGGAAGAAAACGGGTCGAAGAACTCGTGCTCGAAAAAACGTCACTGATCGCCGGTGGTGAGGACGCTGAACTTCCTGCGTTATGATGACTGGGACGCTGATTTTTAGCTGCTGGGCTGTTTCGTTTTTATTCGCCGGAATCGAAGCTGGCTTGCTCTCTGTCGATCCAGTGCGCTTGCGTTCGCGCGCAAAACGAAACGAAGCGTCCGCTCTTCGACTCGAAAGATTGCTCAAACGGCCCGAGCGATTGCTTGTCACCGTTTTGCTCGTCACAAACATGGCGGACATTCTTGGCCTTTTGCTACTCACGCGTTTGCTCGTCACTTCGTATGGCTATCCGGGATTTTTCGGTGCAATCGTGATCGCGTTGCCGATTTATCTTTTTGTTCTCGGCGTTTTACCTAAATCACTTTTTCGCAGATTTCCTTTTCGCGCACTCGCCGCGTTCGCGGGTGTCCTCGAAATCACAACCATATTGTTATGGCCCGTGCTCGAACTCGGCGCTGGCTTCGGACGATTGCTCCTGCCGCGTCGCGTCACCAATCAAGTGAGACTGTTCGCCGCGCGTGAAGAGTTGAAACAAATCACCGCGCAAAGCGAACGCGAAGGCTCGCTCACGTCAGCGGAACGCACGATGATTCACAACGTTGTAGATTTTCGAGCGGTGAAAGCGGGCGGCGTGATGGTGCCGATCGCTCAATCCATCACAGTGCAGCCGCAAACATCTGTCACCGAGATCGTCGCTCTCAGTGCAAAAACAAACGTCGATCGTTTGCCCGTCGTCGATCCAGAAGGCAACGCCATCGGTTTGATCAATGTTCTCGACATCTTGCTCGACAAAGAAGAGTCGGGTTCGCTGCACAAATATATGCGGCGAATCGTCACCGCGACCGAAACTGAACCCGCTTACCGTTTACTGCTACGATTGCGCGCCGCGCGTCGTGGTCTCGCCGGTGTCGTGAACGCGCAACAAAAATTAATCGGGCTCGTCACAAGCGAAGATTTGATCAAGCGAGTTATTTCGTCAGCGCCCGTAACATCGACATAAACGATCGCCCAACTCAGCGCGACCGGTTCTTTGATCGGGCTTTCGCTTTTCCACTGAGAAGGCGCGCCGTGTTGATGAGCGCGACATGCGAAAACGCCTGGGGAAAATTGCCAAGCTGGCGCCGCGTCACCGGATCATATTCCTCGGACAAGAGGCCGATATCGTTTCGCAAATCAAGCAGACGCTCAAACAGCTCCTTCGCTTCTTTCCTGCGACCGATGAGATGAAGGCAGTTCGCCAGCCAAAAGGAGCACGGTAGAAAAACGCCTTCCGAACCGGGCAATCCATCCACACGTTTCTCCTGTGGGCGATAACGCAAAACCAAACCGTCCTGCATCAGCTCGCGTTCGATTGCCTCGATCGTATTGCGCACGCGTTTGTCGCTCGCCGGCAAAAATCCAACGAGCGGCATCATGAGAAGACTGGCATCGAGCGCATTCGAACCGTAGCACTGCGTGAACGCTTTCTTGTCGATGTTGTAACCGCGTTCACAAACTTCGGTGTGAATTTGCTCACGAATTTTTCGCCATCGCTTCGCGTTGTCGTCACTTGAGCAGCCGCACTTATCCACGAGCTGAACGGCGCGATCGAAAGCAACCCAGGCCATCATTTTCGAATGCGTGAAATCTTTTCGGCCGCCGCGCACTTCCCAAATTCCTTCGTCCGGCTTGTCCCAATTGGATTCAAGAAAGTTCATGAGCGCGATTTGCAGGCGCCAATCGGTCTCGCGATTCTTGAGACCAGCTTTGTGTGCTTGATACATCGCGTCCATCACTTCGCCGTAAACATCGAGCTGAAATTGTTTGGAAGCGGCATTGCCAATCCGCACCGGTTTCGAGTTTTCGTAACCAGTCAACCAATCGATCTCGTACTCCTCGAGCCGCCGTTCGCCGCGCACGCCGTACATGATTTGCATTTGCGAAGCGCTGCCGGCAATCGCGCGCAGCAGCCATTCGCGCCAGGATCTTGCCTCCTCTTCGTAGCCGGCTTCCATGAGGGCGAGCAGCGTAAACGTCGCGTCGCGCAGCCAGCAGTAGCGATAATCCCAGTTGCGTACGCCCCCGATTTCTTCCGGCAAGGAAGTGGTCGCCGCCGCCACGATGCCGCCCGTGGGCGCATAAGTCAGACCTTTCAACGTGACAAGCGAGCGGACTACTGCATCGGTCCACGGGCCTGCGCGATGACAACGCTTCGCCCATTTGCGCCAGTATTTCTCCGTGTCGCGCAACGCGTGTTCCGGATTAATTTTTCTCGGCGGCTCGGCGTGCGATGCGAACCATGTCAGCACAAACGGCACGCGCTCACCTTTTTCGACGGTGAATTCGGCAACCGTTGTTAAATCCTCGCCGCGCGTTTTGATCGGCGTGCGCAAGATCAAACCATCAGGGCCCGCGATCGCCTCAAGCCCGCCGTGCTGTTTTCGCACCCATGGAACGATGTGGCCGTAATCGAAGCGAATGATCAACTCCATCTTCATCGCGACCGTGCCGCGCACGCCTTCGATGATCCGGACAATATCCGGATTTTTTCCGCGCGGTGGCATGAAATCGATCAAGCGAACAGTGCCGCCGCGCGGAAGAAATCCGGACATCGTTCGTATCGTCGAAGGCGTGCGCGGCACAGTCGCGATGAAGATGGAGCTGATCATCCGCTTCGATTACGGGCATGTCATTCCGTGGGTGCGAA
>CATPCN010000253.1 GCA_955652855.1 uncultured Chthoniobacterales bacterium
GCCACGAGGGGCGTCCGGAATAGAGGCCTCAAGCCGCCGCAGCCCGAAGGTCACGGTCATCTACCGGAAATTCGCCTTCGTGTTGCTGGGCCCAGCGCCCTGCAGCCTGATTCAGAGGATCATTCAAGTTGTAAAGTTTGTAGCGAGCCATGTCCCAAAGCCAAATACAGACCTCATCTAACCGCGTCTTAGCACCCCACTGTCCCAGGAGGCACACGGCTGGTGTTCGGATGTTCGGATGAAATACGGGTGTCTGCCAAACCAACATTGGGGCTTCTACCGGATAGTTGGGACCCAAGTGAACGGCCACTCGGTGCTGTTTGACTTCCTCAACAATACCGTTGCGCAGATGGCGGCCATTGCAATTCAGAGTCACCAAGTAGGTCTCACACGTGAAGTCAACCTGGAACTCCAGCCAGCCCCTGCTGTGCTGAGAAAGTCGGCTCATTCGCTCCAAGTCGTCCTTAAGGATGCTCTCTCGACCGTAGATCATGTGTCTCCTTCTCCTTCATAGGCCAACAGATCAGGCGCGTCCCCAGCCATTTCCAGATACACCGCTCGCTCGCCTGCTCTTGCGGCGACCATGTGCAGCGGTGGAACACCCGCGTCAGATAGCGTAGCGGTCAGGTATGGAGACCCTTCTGACACCACGTGGCTCAGTTCGGGGTACTTGTGTTCACCACAAGCCTCGCACACCGGCCCTTCCAGCAACATGCCATCGTACGAGCGCACGACCCACTCCGCCGAGCCGCAAACCGCACAAACCCACCGCAACAACAACTCACGATCAAGGTGAAGGTAAGCGTTGCCTCCCAGACGCTCCTGCGCTACCTGGAGTAGTCCGCCTAAAGTCAGCCCCTTTACGGACGACTGGACCTCCACAACCTCAGCGCAGGCCTCATGAGCCCCACACCCCGGCCGCCGCGCGAGCGTAACATGCTCCGAACGACCCACGACGCCGTTATAAAGAAACGCCGAACCGGGCACAACCGGGATCCCGTGGATTAACTTCACGACTTCCTGCGTTTGGACGCCAGCAATAATCGCGGCGCTGGTGATTACGGTGGGAACCCTACCTTTGACAACATCCTGCATAAGCAGGCCTGGGCACGATGAGCGCAAAGACATGACCCGAAAATCGGATTCGGTGAGCCCACACTCGTAACAAGCACCGTCGGGCGGTACGAACACCTTCACCGTCCCGTTCAAAGATTCCAAGCCACCGTCCACCCAAGGCTTTCCCACCTTCCAGCAGGCGCGGTTTACCGCCCAACGTGCCTCGCGGTTGTCCAGGCAACCGACCACCACGTCCATTCGCCGGAAAACCCCAAGGCCCAAATCACGGGTGACATCGCCAACAAATGACTTAACGCGCACGTCCGGATTCAACTCGCGCACTCGCTCTGCGGCGACCTCGGCCTTTGGTCGGCCGGCATCTCTCCTTCGAAACAAGACAGACCGCCCCAAATTCGCGACTTCGATTCGATCAAAATCGACAATAAACAGCCGACCAACACCCAGAAGCGCGAAGTTCTTAAGCACCTCGTTACCGAGTGCGCCGGCTCCGACAATCATTACCTGCGCGTCTACCAGTCGCGCTTGATTCCACCAAGGGATCAGCCGTGAGCTGAAGTAACGGTCCCGGTCGGGATCGGTTAGGATTATTCGGTCGCCGGTCACTCGGTTTTCCCTCCAGTGTTGTGAAACACAAGTCGGTCGATGAGGGCGACAATTTCGAAACCACATTGCGGGCAATCCCCCCGCATGGCCAGCCAGCAACCTACATGGTACGTGGCATTGCAGCCGGGGCCAGAGCAGCGAACAACCTCTTCATCGGCGCGCAGCAATACACCACACTCGCTACTGCACTGCATCGTAGAGAGCTGTGGTGAGGCGGTCAGTTTTTCGGACCTGACCTGACCTTCTAGTTCTCCAAGTAGCATCCTGCGCACTGGATAGCATCCCAGCGTCGCACATTGCTCCAGTTTCAGCCAGCAGGTCTCATGATAGGCTCTCCCGCACCATGGACACGCAATGACATCGTGACCAACGGAGAGTATTTTTCCGCGATCACAACTGGGCAGATCGCACTGTTTGCCAAGAAGCAGCGACGAATCCTGCAGCCTGTACAGCACGAAATCCAAATAGTGCAGCTCTACGTTGCCCACGCCGACTATGTCTCCGTGGCGAAGCACCCGAATACCTTCTAGCGGGCGCTGTCGAAACTGCACTGCCGAACCGGAGAGCACGAATGCATAGGCGACCGATGCCCGCGACCCAAGAATCTTCGCATGGATTGCCTGCACGTCCCTGCCAGAAAGATGGATATGGTTTTCCGATGGAGGAGCCGAGCCGAGCGTCAAGATGGTCGTTTTTGCCAGGCCCTGCGCCCCCCCCATACGCGCGTGCAAGGCAATCTCTACCCACTCACCGTCCGCCGTTCGGTATCGCAAAACCGGCATCTTTGATCCTCACTCCAAATTCGACCCGAGCGCCGTCAAAGCTTTGCGAGCTTCGTAGCGGACAAGAAATGACGCATCGCTGCAAGCGCGCCGAAGGATTTCCAAGCACCCTTGATCCCTGAGGGCACCGATAACTTTCGCGGCTTCCGCACGCACTTGGGCACATTTGTCGTCCATGAACGGCAACGCTTGTGCCGCTCTGAAATCCCCAGTTATGGGTAGTACGCGAAGGGCCTGAACACGAATTTGGGCGTCTGTATTCTCTAAGCCGCTCCTGAGCCACTTGAATAGCTCTTCCGAGGAGAATCCGAGTAGTTTCAAAGCTTCGACTGGACACCAGTCCAGAGGATCCGGCAGGTTAACTGAACGCCCAGCGACAGTGATACCATCCCAGCTTTGAGCTACAACTTGGCGCCTCACTGCTTCGCCCCGCACGCGAGCCCGAGTGAAGGCGGGTGGTTCGTTTTGCGCCCGCTCGACCTCGGTGGTATCCACCATGGAGTGAATCAGACCCGCACCGGCTAACACGTAAAAGGCGCTGGTTTGCGGCCGGACATCGTGATACTTCATATCAAGCTCGCGGAGCCGCATGTCGTTCGATGTCCCCGATCGGTCCCGATGGCTCTCAAGGAAAGCCAGCTTCGTCACCCAGTCCACCTTGCCTCTGAGTGATTTAAGATCTACGGCCAGCCCGGAAAGGGTTTGCTCCCAGGTCTCCAGAATCTGGCCAGCTTCATCCCCATCATCAGAAGAGAAGTATCTTTTTGCAGCTTCGAGGTACCAGCGCTGAATCTCCACTGCGTTCATGCTGCGTCCGTTTCGCAACGGGACAGATTGCGCCAGTTCAGGATCTCCCGAGATGGTGTGTAGGGCGGCTACCGGATCGCTCAGGTCCGGACTGTTGCTGAGAAAGACGTCCTCGATCATTTCCAACACGAGCACCGTGGTGCCGAGTTTCAGAAACGTGGACCACTCGCACATGTTCGCGTCACCCAGAATAAGGTGAAGTCGGCGGTATCTGATCGAGCCATGGACTTCGTCTCGGGTATTAATTATGGGTCGAGCAACCGTCGTGTCCGCGGAAACGATCTGGTTGATAAAGCCGGCCCGCTGGGAGACTTGGAACCCCGCCGAATTAACCCAGCCACTCCCGCAGAGCACCGTGCGGGATACAAGGAAAGGAGTTAGGTGCCGGGTAAGGTAACGAAAGAATTCTTGGTCATCTGGTAACAGATCGGTGCGCCGCTGGATGAGATAGTTTTCGTGACAGCCGAAAGAATTGCCCCGGGCGTCGACGTTATTCTTTGCAACAAAAAGTGTGCCGGGACAAAGATTCTGTGCAAGCTTCGGCTCGGCGAGTTCAGCGATTCTCGCAAGGAATCGTTCACCTGCGCGATCATAAACAACCGCTTCGCGTGCACTTCGGCATTCGGGTCCCGCCCACTCAAGATGACCCAAATCATAGTACAGCTTACCCCCATTCGGCCAGAAGTATGCATTTCCGTAGCTTCGGCGCAATTCCTGCTCGGCCATCTCGGCGAGCCACTTGCTGACAGTTTCGCCGGCGAGTGCGGTAGTCCCTACTCCGGGCAGATGGCTGATGCTGTACTCGACTTCAATTCCCATGACGCGTCCCCGCATGTCAAACTCTGAATTCGCTACTCCCCCCCCCGCTGGACGATTTGTTCAACGAAGGTCCGAGATTGTTCTTGGGTGGGGCTAAGGATCTGCTTTTCGGTCAGCAGCGTGGCGGCGACGGCCCACTGATCTTGCTCCCCTGTTAGTTCCTCCAACCTGTTTCGGGCGGCCTCTAACTCTCCTCCACCGACTGAGTCAGGTATCGGCTGAGTTGGACCCTGTGGTGCTCTTTCGGGTTGGCGTCTTTGCTGTTGATCCACAATCCCCCCTATCATTCAAATTCGGGCAAATGTTGTTTCACCTTCCGACGGGCGAAAAGCCTGGGCCGCCTTTTCCCGGTTTGCGGTGTCTGTGCCCCATCCAGACCCCGCAGTAGCTCATCAAAGGTCCCACTTCGTCGCAGAATCGATTCAACCGTGGAGCGATTCATGGCGACCGGGTCCGGCAAGTCCAACTCTGCCGACCGGAACACAATTTTTCCCCAGTCCACACCAACTATGTCCGTCGCGAACTTGTCAATACAGGTTCCCCTAAGGTAAGCACGGCTATCACCCGGCGGTTCCCGAAGAAAACGGCTTACAGATTGCTCGTCCCAGCGAGGCGGCAGTGCCACAAGCCCGAGTTGCTTCAGCGCAGGGAAAATACCCCCGGAATCGAGGGCGTGGTACTTCACATCCGCCTCTATTGCTTGCGGGCTGACCCAATCGAATCGACCCTTGGAGGCGAGGCCTGTTAGAATCTGTCGCTTCGTGACCCAGTCGAGCTTGCCGGCACACTCGTCGGGTTCTCGGCGGAGTGCCTGAATGGTTGATTCCCATTCCCGCAAGATTGTCGCTTCTGCCTCTGTCGGCGGGCGATCGCCGAAGTAGCGATGCGCGCATTCCAAGAAACCGTGCTGAATCTCTGTCGCCGACAGTTCGCGTCCGTCTGCAAGTCGAACACGTATTCGACAAGTTGGGTCTCGAGAAATGAGCTGCATCGCCTGTACCGGGTGGTCCAGTCGGAGGTTCAGGTCGTCCAGGCGGCCATCCTCCAACATCCGCAGGAGGATTTGCATCGTCGCTATTTTCAGCCAGGCGGCGTATGGACACATGTTCGAATCGCCTGCGATAACGTGCAGCCGCCGAAACCTGCGGGCGTCAGCATGAGGCTCGTCACGTGTGTTCACGATTGGCCTCTTGTATGTGGTCTGCAAGCCCACCACCTCTTCAAAGAAGTCCGCCCGTTGGGAGATCTGATATTCGACTGGCTCGGTCCCATTTTCCGCACCTACCTTGCCAGCGCCGATGTAGATGATTCGGGAAACTAGAAAGGGCGCAAGACACGTGCAAATCCAGTCCTTGGCGCCAGCGAACAAAGTCTTATAAGTGGAAGCATCTACCAAGTAGTTCTCATGGCAACCGTACGAGTTGCCCTGGTGATCGGAGTTGTTCTTATAAACCGCGAGCGGTTGGCGCCCTGGATTTGAACCGTTAACCCAGTCGGCGCACCGACGCACAATTTCGTTCCCCGCGTGGTCAAGCGCAACCGCTTGCACTGCATCCAAGCTCTCGGGGGTCGAATACTCCGGATGAGCATGATCGACATAGAATCGGGCGCCATTGGGTAGCATCCAGTCGCCACCGGACGCTGAACCCGCACACGCATTGGCCGGTCTGCTTTCATATGGATCAGCTCCCATCGGTTCTCCCAGGAAGATGTGCGAATAGGCGTTGACCAGTTCCCAGGACGCACTAATCCTGTCCTCTCCACCGGTGATCGCGAACTCTGTCTCTAATCCCGCGAGCTTCGGAATACTCATCGCTGCGCCCCTGAGCCGCGCCCTCGTTCGAGCGGACGCCGCCGCGTCAAATGCCAAGGGTCCCGCGCCGCGTGCCCGAGGACCACGCGGATCTCGTATTCGTCAGCGGAAATATGCCGACGCCTACAAACCTCACACACCATCTCGCCTATTTCTGGCTTGTTCGCCACGAATTGATCCTTATTCTCTTCGAACTCACCACGAACAACGGCCAGCAGGTCGGCTGCTGTGATGCCCTGAGGTTCTAGGCAC
>CATPCN010000254.1 GCA_955652855.1 uncultured Chthoniobacterales bacterium
ATCATATTTGCCTTCGTCGAAATGTCGAAGCGACATTGCGCTTCGCGGGATGCTGCGCTTAAAATCCGCTCGCCGCCGGCATCGGTTCGGAAAAATTCGAGCGACGTCTGCTCGCTTCCCAGCCGATCATCGCCCGCTTGCGGATCGGATCCCAACGGTAATTGCCGAGCGCGCCCGTTTCGCGAATGACGCGATGACACGGGATGATAAACGCGAGGGGATTTGCGCCAACCGCGCTGCCGACTGCGCGAGCCGCGCGCGGCAAATCGACAGCGGCGGCGAGACGGCTGTAGGAAGTTAAACTGCCGGCCGGAACTCGAAGCAAAGCGCGCCAGACGCGCACTTGAAACGGCGTGCCGCGAACAAACGCGCGCAAAGTGAGGCGACCGCTCGTTGGCTTTTTCTCGGCAAAAATATTTTCCGCCAGTTTACGCACTCGATTATCGTCACGATGAAATCGCGCATGCGGCCATTGCTCGCGCAAAAGATCGACATTTTTTTTCGTCGGAAAACTCAAATGACAAATCCCGCGCGACGTTTCAGCGATCAATGCCTGACCGAAAGGTGTCTCCGCAAAACCGAAGGTAATATCGAGATCTGCGCCGCCACTTTTCATTTCGCCGGGTGAAGCTGCCTCGAGGTTCACACATAAATCGTGGAGACGACCGGGGCCGGACAATCCGGCGTTCAACGCCGCATCGAGCACACTCTCGCCGTTGTGCAACAGCGTTTTCACGTGTTCAAGCGTGAGGCATTGCAGAAAATCTTTCGGGGTCACGCCGGCCCATGCCGAAAAGAGACGATGAAAATGAAACGGGCTGAGACCTGCGCCGTCGGCCAGCTCGTTGAGCTCGGGCTGCTCAGTATGATTTTGATCGAGGTAGCGGATCACGCTCGCCACGCGTTCGTAGTCGTTCATGATCGCATTGTGTCATCGCGCAATGTCAGCGCCCACCCGCTTCTTGCTGCCTTTTTTAGAATATCGCAAACAGACGCTCACGCGAAACATTTCGCGACGCCCGCACTTTTTCGCGATCAGCCGGGTGATATGATTTTTTCGAGCTGTTTCAGAAGAGCTGTATTCGCTTCGTTATCGTTTTCGTAGCCCCACACGGCCAGCTCGAGCATCTGAGTGCCGACATCGCGCCGGCCTTTCCACGCGGCACGCAAACGCCCAGCGGCCGTCCAGTCTTCCTCTTCGGCCGCTGCTGCATTTTCGTAGGAAGAGCGTCCGTCCCAATAACAATAAAAAACGTGCAACGGCTCGCCTTGCACGTCGAAGCGATAGGCGTGAATCGGCAACCGAATGTTATTTACGGTGATAAGCCTGATTCCTTTGTCGTCGCGCATGGTTAGGCCGGCGGCTGGCAAACAAATATCCGGCCGATGATTTTTCACAAACTGCGCAACTTATCGATCAGCTTTGGGACAATCGCGATCGCTCGATCGACTTGAGCGTCCGAGTTAAAGCGACCGAAAGAAAAACGCAAACTTCCGCGCACACGTTCATCCGGCACATTCATCGCCCGCAAAACGTGCGATGCTTGCCCCGATCCCGTGCGGCATGCGGACCCGGCCGAGCAACAAATACTATGTCGATCTAACATCATGAGTGCGGCGTCCGATTGGATCCCGCCAAAGGAAAGACTCGATGTATTCGGCAATCGCGCATGTACATTTCCATTGATCGAAACGTCCGGGACTTTTTCGCAGACCGTTTTTTCAAATCGATCGCGCATTGCACGAACCCGAGTGTCCTCGTCTTCCAGCGCCGCGACCGCGCATTCCGCTGCTTTCCCGAGCGCCACAATCGAAGCCACGTTTTCCGTTCCGGCGCGCCGTCCATTTTCCTGACCGCCGCCAATCTGTGATGGCTGAAAGCGCGAGCGTTTATTGACATAAAGCGCGCCGACACCTTTCGGCCCATGCAATTTATGCGCAGAGATGGAGAGAAAATTGATCGCTGAATCTGCGAGATGGATCGGCACTTTGCCGGCAGCCTGCACCGCATCGGTGTGAAAGAAAACGCCTTTGCGCCGCGCGATCTGCGCGATCTCTTCGGTTGGAAACACGACGCCGGTCTCGTTGTTCGCCCACATCACGGAAACAATCGCCGTCTCGGTCCGGATGGCGCGCTCCAGCTCGTCAAGATCGACATTCCCTTCCGCATCGACGCCGAGATAAGTCACGGCGCAACCTTTTTTCTCGAGCGCTTGGCAATGTCGCAACACCGCGCTGTGCTCCACCGCCGTCGTCACGATATGTCGGCGCACTGGATCCGATTGCACCGCGGAATTGATTGCCGCGTTGTTTGATTCCGTTCCGCAACTTGTGAAAACAATCTCCGCCGGTTCGCTTCCGAGCAGCGCGGCCACGCGTTCCCGCGCGAGATCAATCGCGCTTCGCACCTGCGCGCCAAATTGATATCCGCCCGATGGATTGCCGTAAAATTTTGTCAGAAACGGCACCATCTCTTCCACCACCGCAGGATCGAGCGGCGTGGTCGCGTTGTTATCGAGATAAACGATTTGGTCGTCGCTGATCACGCCTCAAGCTTATCGCCGCGGTTTCCGCATGCCAAGTCACTCCTCAAGGCGCGGCTTTGCGCCGGCGTGTTTCACTTCGTGATGGGTGTAGCGGAAATAAAGATTGCGCAAATAAATCGGCAGCGGCAGCACGCTTTGCAAAACGCCCACGGAATCGTGCCGATAAATCGCGAAATAACTCAGCAACAAAAACGAACCGAGCGCGCTGCATTCCCAAAACCCAACAGGAATCACGCTTTTGCGCGCGCGTTCCGACGCCAGCCATTGAATTAAAAAGCGCAGTCCGAAAATCAGGCTACCGCTCCAGCCGATGATTTTCCAAAAATTGAAAGCGATACCAAACACCTTCGTCTCGGCGAAAAAATGCAGGCTGTTCATAGGGTGAAACGTTCCGATAGATCGCGAGACGTGAACAGCTTTTTCGATATGACGATCGCGCCATACCGGGCCGCTCTGTTCATCTCACAATTCTTGTCTAAGCTCCCAACACGTGAATTCGCTCTGGGACCGAGCCAACCCGCAACTGCGCGATCTCGCCGTTTACGAGCCCGGCAAACCGATCGAAGAAACGGCGCGCGAACTCAATGTCGATCCAGCCGAGATCATCAAGCTCGCGTCGAATGAAAATCCACTCGGCCCGTCGCCGAAGGCTCTGGAAGCGATGCGTGACGCAATTGAATCCGCGCATCGTTATCCGGACGGCGGCGGTTCTTATTTGCGCGAGGCGCTCGCCGCAAAACTGGAAGTTTCACGCGAAAACATCATTCTCGGCAACGGTTCGAATGAAATCATCGAGTTCCTGGCGCACGCGTTTCTTAATCGCGGCGATGAAGTCGTCGCTTCCGAGCATGCTTTCATCGCTTATAAATTGATCGCCGCAGTTTTCGGCGCGCGCACGATCGAAACGCCGAGCGCGGACTTCCATCATCATCTCGATGAAATGGCCGCCGCCATCACGCCGCGCACGCGGTTGATCTTCATTGCCAACCCGAACAATCCCACCGGCACGCTCGTCACTCAGGACAAGATCAACAATTTTATGGAGCGCGTTCCGGAAAATATCGTTGTCGTTTTCGATGAAGCGTACTTCGAATATGTCGATCTTGTGCCCGACACGCTTCGCTTTGTGCGAGCAAACCGCAACGTTATCGTGCTGCGCACATTTTCAAAAATTCACGGCCTGGCTGGCCTGCGCATCGGTTACGGAATTGCGCGCACTGAGTTGATCGACATCCTCCAAAAAACGAGACAACCATTCAATGTGAGTAGCATCGCGCAAACGGCCGCGCTCGCCGCGCTCGCCGAC
>CATPCN010000255.1 GCA_955652855.1 uncultured Chthoniobacterales bacterium
AGCGACGGGGGCCGAGTTCCAACGACTATCGAGATAGTGGATCATCCCGCGCTCGCCTACGCGTGCCATTGAGGCAAGTGGCCTACTACAACAGCATCTTCAGGCTCGTGCAAACGCCAGGGCTCACATCCCGAAGATCGCATATGATTATAGGCGTCCACCCTAAAGCATGCATCATAAAGGACAGGCCGCGAAAAAGAACCGCCGAAACGCAAAAGGGGGTAACGCGGAAGTAGGTATTGATAAAGCCAAGAAGTGGACAGAAAATACGCTGGGCCCACTAGCGTTGACTGCCTGCCTCCTTGGTCTGATTACCGGCGCAATCGACGCCGCAATCAAGATCGGTCAATTGGTCACGGCGCAACGGCTGTTGACGATGTCGGCTCTATGGATTGCATCGGTCCTACTTGCTTGGCGCGGCATCCCGCCGACCACACGCATCTTGGGCTTGCAAGGGCGTCCAGTTCGAATCTTGGCAATCGTGATAGGAACAGGGCTGTTTGCTTTCGTCGGCGTCTACCCCGAAATCAGACACCGATGGTTGGACGAGGGCCCGGCAAAAAAACCGGGCGTCAGCCCGGTGGGCGCGATTCCGCCTGACGTGGTGTATGCTGCGAGCAATTTACGGTTCGCTATCGAGCGAATCTATGTCAATGACGGGTTGTCTAGTTTCGAAGAGGTATCTGAGTTCGATTTCTCGGGTGGGCGGGTCGACAGGAAGATCCGCACATTCGCCTACAATGATCGCGTCAAGGCCGCGCGCGAAGGCGGGCGATGTATAAGCGCGGAAGGTGATCGACCGATTGTCAACGTTCTGCCTCTTCTACAGGAGAGGGCGCAGCGAACGAACCACCCGGATTTGCGCAGCTTGGTGGAAAACGTTGAATCATATCGGAGAATGATGTCTCGTGCCGGCGACCGGTTCTCCGAGGTGCTGTTCACTCAAATTGAAATTGACCGCATGCGACAATCTGATCCGGCGGCATTCAAGATCGTCGCTAGGTGGCTTGTGGATTGTGTGGGCATGCAGAACCCTGTACTGACGATTGAAGTGCGTAACTTGTCCTCGGAGCCGGTTCTGCTCACCGATATCTATTACGTCGTCGAGGACGCCGGCACTGTACTGGGCGGCAACACCGGTCCGCTCACGCCAGCGTACACCTACGATCACATTTTGCCGCACGTTCGGGGCACCCATCGACGAAGCCTCGTCCCGCCGTTCTCGGTGGCGGCTCACAGTCTGGGAGCGTTCAATGTCGTTGTGCGCTCGGACCGCAAGGGTGCTGGACAGACGTGGTTGCTTCGCCTGCGCATACGCGACAGTGCCGGTGGGGAAGCATCGACCGAGAAGTTTCAGCTCATCATGAGCAAGCTGGAGAATTGAAGATGCACTTCCGTGGGTTCCTGCAATTCACATGCTGCTTAGCCATTTCGCTGCGGCCCAATCCGTTGCCCGCCGCTCAGATGACTGCCGCCGCAGTTTCCCCCGACAACAAGGTCTTACTGTTGGGTGATCAGACGGGGACTATCTCAGCGTGGCTGATCGCCGACGGCAGACCCATGTGGGTTGTCCCCGGTACAGGTTGGCCCATAAGGGACTTGAGTTTTTCCGATGCAGGTAGTCGTGTCTTGGCGGTGGATGGCGACCGGCGGTTGCGGATTCTCCCTGCAGCGGGGAGGATAGCCGCGACGGTTCAACTTGATTATCAGTATGTCTTTGCCAGCGGAAGTCCAGCTTACACGGTTGCTTCGGCCGTTGTTGGCGGAACGAGTCTGGTGCTCGGCAGTTCTGGGTTCGCAAAGGCCTACCTCCTGAGTACAGATAGACTCAAATTCGAATATGCCTACATTGTGCTGGAGTCGTTTAGATCAACCGAAACAGGTATTGGTGATTACATGCAGGCTGCGGGCACAGGCCCGCCCAGCCCCGCGGTGATGGCTAGGGTTGATTACGGGTCCAATCCAGGACGGGACGAGTGGACTGATTTTGGCGGGTGCCCGAAGGCACCGCTAGCCGTAGGGACGACGCGTGAGGGCTACTTGTTAGCCTGGAGAATGGACACGCTCTCCGGGTTGACGAAAGAAGCATATCTGCCAACCCTTAAGCCAGAGTACCAGCGACGGATAGGCAGGACGAATGGAATTGCACGAGCATTAACGGGCGTGGCCTGCGCAGTGTCTGGTCTGATCGCCACGGTTGGAGAGGGATCTGGCCGCTATGGCGAGGTTCAAGTCTGGAATCCCTCAGGAGAGTTGGTGTCGAGTCCTGACGCTGACCAAGTGCCTCCTCATGCCGGATTGGGAAAGCGAGTAGCCTGGGACGCCTCAGGGCAGTACCTCGCAACAGCGGCGGCCTCGGAGTATGTTGTCTGGTCGTGGGACGGGAATGCGCTTCATGCAAACTCCAGACTTTCGCTCCCCCAGGAGCTGCCACTGCCGAACGGCCGACCAGTTGTCGGTGCCGGCATCGCCAAGTTCATCCTGTTGAGCGGCCAAGGCGCGTGGCTTTACGATGCTCCTTCGAAGAGCTTTGTCCGGACATTCGGCAATTCGCCGATCCCGATACGAACGGAGCCGGGGAGGCCTCCGGAGCAGCAGAGGAGAGCTAGGCCGACATATTCAACGTTCTTCGAGCATGCGCTTCGGGTGGTTCACCAGCCGGAGCAAATCAAAACGCTCAGCCACCCGCTATTCCGAGTTACCGGCGGGCGCGAGATCGAGTTGTCTAAACGAACGGCAAAGTCGAGCATCTCATTTTCTTGTGACTTCGGGAGTGGATATTCAGATCTGATTGAAGAAAGGGCCGATTGTTTCCGGACCCTGCAGTCGAAGTGGGCCGAGTTTCTGGAGAGCAAAGGGCTTCAGTTGAGACTCGTGCGCGACGAAAGCCTTCCTGGGTGGAAAAAGGTCGTCATCGCCGCACAGCAAAGCGGTAGGGTGCAATTACAGTACGTTTACGAGTCGGAGACTAATGGGAATGAGACTATGGGCTACGCGCAAATAAGCGTTCTCAAGAACTGACCAGCATTGCAATCATGACTTGTCGGGTTCTCGGCCCATTCTGAACAAGCCCGCCCTTCAAGACGGAAATCTCCGACTCTGGTCCCCCATGATACCCAGATACCATCAGCGCTGCCAAAATGGTGCCTACTTTCGCCGCCACCAGCCAGGAGAAATTCGTGGCGCTGACATGATGTGCGGGCTCAAATTCGGCAGCCTGAATCTATTTGGACAACATCCGTGCCGACGGCACTCTCCCTGGTGGAGACGCCGCAGAAACCCTGCGGTCGACTCCTGGCGGGAAATCCCCTTCGCGCCAAGATCGGTTCGTGGATGCGAAGGGCTGTTCACGACAATCTGTCAGTGGCGAACGTTGGTCCGGACGGTTGAGATGTGGTCTAATTCCTCTAGTCCGTACGACAAGGATTCAAGAGCTTCACGTCATGTCCTACATGTCAGATGCGCACCTCCTGCGGCTCCAACAGGAGTACCGGGATATTGAGCCCGTCGCGTTGGCGATGGCGCACCTGATGGTGAGGGAACTTCAAGCTGTCGAGAAATCTCCTTCCCCCTAGCAAATCCGTGCCGAAACCATGAATTAGGAATCAACGGAAGCTGCTCGGGTTTGAGATTCTGCGATACGCCATAGCGGTCGCTTCGGCAGGGGCTATCTTTCCTTTCTGGAGTCGGTTCAAAGCGTCACGAGGCGAGCGATATGCTGTTGCGATCGCCGCCTTCGTCATCGCGCTGCTCATTTGGCCGACGAGCTTTGACGCCTGCAAGTTTGTGTCAGATTACAAACTTTGGGCAGGCGCTTCACTAGCACTCGCAGTCACCACGGGCCTTGTCTACTTCACAATTCACCAGAAGTACACCCACACGGAGTATCGAAAGCAAGATGAGGGCGGATCTGTCAAGGTCACCGTCGAGCGCCTGCCTCACCTATGGCAGCGCGTGTGTCACCGTTTCTGTGCTCTGTGCGCACCCCTTGCAGTGATTACCGCCGTTATTGCGGCTAGCGCGGCCTTTCTGCTCTTAGAGGAAGCCAGGCGCTCGCATGTTGCCTTGTCGCTAAACCCGTCAGAACCGCAGACCGTCTTGGCCGGCCGAACGATGGAAATTGTTCCAACCATGCGCACATGCCGCATGGACATTCACTGGGATATCGAGGGGCTCTCGGCTGCCAAGGCCGAAGGCAAACTTGGAGAGGTGACCCAAACCGGCACGTATAGCGCCCCGCGGCGGATTGACGAAGAGTTAGATTTATTCGTCGTGGCAACACCACTGGAGCGCCTTGGAGAACGCCGAAAGCTCAAGATCCAACTTCGGTTCCATCCAGCATATTCAACACCGCACGAGACGTCGGCTGAAGACCCTAACGGCAAGACGGCCGAAGTCGTCATCGAAGTCCTCGAAAAGGGGTATTCCTGGAGGATTGGAACGAATGTGATCGAAAGGCCAGACGGCACCGCTGTCGATGGAGAGGCGTTCGCGCGCAAGATGGCCCGGACG
>CATPCN010000256.1 GCA_955652855.1 uncultured Chthoniobacterales bacterium
GAATGCGGGCGCAGCGGAGTTTCGAATCGGTGCTCGTCAACTTGCAGGATTTATAGATTACACTAATGGCGCTATAGACGAAGTCGGAATCTGGAAACGACTTCTTACTGCTGCGGAAATAACGTCACTTTACAATTCAGGGGCTGGCTTTAGTTACTCCTCTTTCGGCGGTGGCGATGTTCCGACTCGCGCCTTGACGGGAGCGCGCACCGCAGCCGACTCATCTTCGTTCGCCGACGTCATCACGCGCATCGCAACGCTGTTTCGCTCTATCAGCGACGCCGACACGTTCTCGGACGTTGCCGTGGCGTCGAGGACGTTTATGCGCAGCGTCGCCGACGCCTTCACGAGCAGCGACGTCGTGACGAGACTCACTCAATTAGCGCGGTCTGCGGTCGACGCCACGACATATTCAGACCTAGCGACGCGAGCCGTACAGATGGCGCGTTCTATCGCCGACGCCTTCACGAGCAGCGACGTCGTGACAAAGTTGGCGGCGTTCAGTCGTTCAGTCACGGCGGCGGTTGCTTCAAATGACATCGTCACGCGCGTCGCGGCGTTCGGGCGCGCGATAAGTGACGCCGTCACCTCGGTCGACCTCGCGACCAGACTTCTCTCCGGCCTTCGAAGCGTGGCAGACAGCGTTGCCTCCAGCGACGCGGCGGCGCGGCTTCTCGCAAGCGCGCGTTTCCCAGTTGATTCAGCGGCCAGCGCCGACACAGCGACGCGCAGCTTGACCGGGAGCCGGAGCACGACCGACTCGGCCACGTTCGCGGACGTGGCCGCGAGGGCTGTCGCTATGCTCCGCAGCATCGCGGACGCAGCCGCGTGGGCCGATGTCGCGACCGCAGTCAAAAGCGGTGGCGGCGCGATAGCGCGAACCGCTGTGGACGCCTTCACGAGCAGCGACGTCGCCACTCGCGTCGTTCAATTCGCTAGGAGCGCGACCGACGCGTCCACCTACGCCGACGCCATCACATCCGTCAGATCGTTCGTCCGATCGATAAGCGACACGATTGTTTCCGGCGACATTGTCACGCGCCTCTGGTCAGGGCCGCGTTCCGTCGGCGACGCCAGCACGTCCGGCGACGCGTCGGTCAGGACAACGGTCGCTGCCCGCGCGAGCGCTGACGCCGCCACGACGATCGATACCGCCTCGCGCATCGTCCAACTCATCCGCTCAGTGGCAGACGCCGATGTGACAGCCGACGCCGCCGCGCGCGTCGCGGTCATTCTCCGGTCAGTCTCAGACGCTAGCACGGCTCTGGACGCAGCAGCCAAGGTTGTCGGCATCATCCGCACCGCGACCGATGCTACTGGAAGCGCGGACGCAGCCGCGCGCGTGTCAGCTTTGGTTCGCTCGATCGCGGACGCTAGCACCGCTCTGGACGTGGCCGCGCGTATCACGACGATGAGCCGGAGCATAGGTGACGCCGCTGCGACCGGCGATATTGTCACGCGTCTTTTGGCGTACTCGCGAAACGCTATAGACGCGGCGGTTTCCTCCGACAACGTGCAGCGCGCGCTGAGCGCCGGAAGGACGGCCATTGACGCAGTCGCCAGCGCGGACGCGGCGGTGCGGACAGCCGTGATGGCGCGCCTCAGCGCAGACGTCAGCGCGTTTACGGACGCCGTTGCCGCACTGAAGACCCTCAGCGCGCGCCTAGTCCTAAACGCCTACGCAAAGGTCACACTGGTTCTCAACTCTCCGCCGGGGCGTTTGGTCAAAGTTGTTCTGGACGGCGTAGCAAAAGTGGCGTTAACGTTGGGCGCGGCGATCAAGGCGTTCATCACAGGCAAACCGCGACCGTAAAAACATGGCTACAGTCTCACAGGTAGGGACCTTCAAGAGCGGTACCTACGGGTTTCCGGTCAACATCTCGCTCGCGGCCACGCCGATCTCACTGGCCGGAGCCACAGCCGTGCACCTTGACGTGAAACGCCCCTCGGAAGACCCGTCGCCCGGCATAGCGTTCCGCGACCTGACGCTCTCCTCCATCACCGACGCGGTCAACGGCGTCATCACATGGACGGTTCTCAACGGCGACCTGACCGTGCTCGGCAACTACTCGCTCACTTTGACGATCGACTTCGGCGTGAACATGCGCCTCGTCGTTGACGCAACGATGATGGTCTCGTAGTATTTCCGCCATGGCAGCTCCGCTCTTAGTTCTGGAGGACGGCTCAGGGACAAATCCGGCAGCGAATTCATACATAGACGTCCCGACCGCGGACGCTTACCACGCCGCCAACCTCTACGCCGTGGAGTGGAACAACGCCACCAGCGACACCAAGACGGTCGCGCTCATCATGGCCACGCGCGAGATTGACGCCGACTGCAAGTTCCGCGGTTACCGCAAGAGCCTCGTTCAGACGCTGGAGTGGCCGCGTATCCGGGCGCGCAACGACGACTTCTTCGGCCAGATGCCGGGGCGCATCAGCGCGCTGCTCAACGTCTACTACGACGAGACCAAGATTCCGCCGATACTGGCCAACGCGACCGCGCAGGAAGCGCTGGCGCTGCTCCGCGAGGACATCACGGTGAACGACCCGGCCAGGGGACTGTCGAGCGTCAGGCTCGGCTCCGGCGCGCTGGACGTGACCTTCTTGGCGCGCGGCAAGCCGTCACAACCGCTGCCGGACGAGGTGCACCGCATGCTGATGAAGCTCGTGCGCGGGTTCCGCTCCGGTGCGATGGGCTGGTACACCAA
>CATPCN010000257.1 GCA_955652855.1 uncultured Chthoniobacterales bacterium
ACAGCCGCCAGAATTGCACCCCAGATTGCGATGCGGATCATTTTTCAGGTTCTACTCGCTTCGATTCGGTTTGGCAAGTCAGTTTTTCCTGCATTCGCCGTAAAGTTCATTCAAGCTAGGCATTGTGCCGTTCCTCCGGAAATTCCGACGGGAAATACCAACCGCCGCTTCCGTTCGTTGGCGGCGATTTCCCCTTCGTCCGTTTGTAGAAATCTGTCCACGCTGCCCACGCCTCAGTATCCTGTTTCACGAACACTCCAGCTTTCGTCTCGATCTTCTCGGCTGTGGCTAGATGCCCGTCGAAGCGGCGAGTGCTCAGGTAGCGATTGGCGTGCACTGGCCGGTAATCCTTGTGCGATCGGCAGTAGGCCTTGAAGCTAGGCAGCGACTTCTCCGCTGCGGCGCGGTCTTGATCGTCGAGCTTAGCCCACTGCTGCAACGCCTCAGACTTGGACATGTTGGCGTCGGTTGGGTAACCTCTCCAGAAACTTTCGAATTGCTCAGGATAAGCTAACTTCTTGCGGGTCCGTTTCGCTGGAACGGACAATGGTTCATTCTGGGAATCTTTATAGGGGATAGAAGGTTCTTTCTTTGTGACTGTGGTAGACGCGCGCGCGAGGTTAACCGTCGGCTGACCGTGCGGTTGACCATTTGATTGCCGCGCTGCAACACCAAGCGCAGATATAGCTTTCATAGCTTTGGACTTATTATCAGCATGTTGCAACTCAGCTTCAATTCGTTTGTGGAACCACGCATCATCAAAAGCCATATAAAACTTATCTTTTATTGCTTTGTGGTGCCACCTCCATTCCTGAGGGGACAATCCAGAAATGTTGCATAATTGGCACACATCTCCCGGGAGACCGCCATGCGCCCAATAATGCCCGATAAGCTTAAGGTAGGCACCAAATTGTAGGGTGCTCAGATCCTGGGTGTCGCCGATCAAATCCGCCCAATAAAGCGGCATCCATGCTCGTCTCATTTAACCCTCCTTAGCTCGAACGTATCTGCAAACGGCTCAAAAAGATCCTCAAACCTTTTATGCTCGCGACCAAAATACGAGAAGATAGTCCCATTCTTCGACGAACCGTATTTTGTGCCCTTTCCAGACTTCGGCCTCGGCCCAAGGAAGGGGATCCTTTTCCGCCACACCGCATGGGCGGATGCGTGCTTCTTGACAATCGGGAACCACAGAGTCGGCCAGCTTTGCAAGTTTAATACGGTGATGGCTTGCTCGACATGCCCGTCTTGAATTTCGCTGACCAGCTTACGTGTAAAAGCTTTAGCCCCTACCTCTTCGTTTCCGCCGTAAGGAGGATTCAAGAATATCCGCCCACGCCATGGAAGTGACAGCCCGTTGACATCCTCGGTAAAGAAATAGGAGGCGTTGATGATTAGATTGGCCGCAGCGCTCGAAGCTGGGTCGAGATCGATTATTCCTCCCAATGCGGCCCTACATAAGTCGGCCACCTGCTTAGGGGTTTGCCATGTATCGCGCACGTCCGCTTCCATTGCCTCTGTGCGGAATATGACGTATTGACCGTTATGGATCAGCGGCCTAGACATCGCTTCCGGGGACCACTCGGACCACGGTAGCCTCGGCAGTGTTGCCGCCCGCTCTTTGTCCGATATTGCCGCGCCGCGACTTAAAAGCGCATTAACGTAAGGCGCAACTGCTCCAGCGTAGTAGTGAGATTTGCTGGTACCAAAACATGACGCTCTGTGCGCCTCAAAATGGTTATGAAGCGATTTTTCATTCACGACGGTTGCCGGTATTTTAGCTAAAAGCTTGTGACCGTAGGACTCATGGTCCTCCACTCTCTGTCCTGCCCCAGTGTATCCAATCCGTATAAAGTTTGAATCATTAGTCTGCGTAAAATAAACGAATTCACTCACTTCCCTTCCTCCTTCGTCTCCAGCAGCTCCATCCAATACCCATTTGGCACCCTATTCAGCATCCACTCAGCCCTTATTTGGCCGATTCCAGGCGCCAACCACATCTTCGCGCCATCGATTTTTCCACCTCCCCACTGCTGCCAATAGGTCATAACCAGCACGTCCTTGAATGTCCCAGCGGGCACCTTGAAGGATGGCAAAATGGCCTCAAAACTCAGCTCTTGCCATCCCCATTGGCCGGACAATCCGGAAGTCTCACACTGCCTTCCAACGGCACCTCCTATCGGCTGATGAAAGCCGCCCCAGTATATCTCTTTGCCAGGTACACACCACACTTGGCGCTTCTCTCTCCACACTTCTGCATAGTTGTACCACTTCTTTGGATAGTCATCGCGGTACTCCAGTACGTCACCGGTGCGGTCAATGCGATAGTACCAGTCTGAATCAAACTTACCATTGATTGTCTGGCGGAGGCGTATTCCGTCTACTACGCGGATATACTCATTCACTATCCCACTGGAATATGTGTTGGTCAGTGTGACACCGAAGTGTGGTTGCGGCCAATAATCCCTCGCATTAAACACTGTCACTTTCTCTCCATTCTCTTCTTTTTCCGCCACTCTTTCGCAGCTAGCGAGAGGCATGCATAGCAGGAACCATTCTCTGTTGACCTTTTCGCGACATGTCCGCGGATGCACGGCACACCAGTAAAGAACGATTTCTCTCCGTTCTCCAGTGCTTCCTGCCTTGATTTCTGTATTGTGTATTGCACGCCCCTCATCGTGCTAATTTCATCATTTCTCCCGCTCCCTGAATTTCATCAGGCCGGCGACAATATTCGCTCTCGATCGCGGCGTATGTTTTCTTCGATTGGCCCCCGTGAATCGCAGTCCGAGCATCCTGGCTTTCCCAGCAACTGAATTGCGCGAACGCCGGAGCATTTCTCCGGCCTCGCGATACGAATAGCCCTGCTCGCATAGCCGCTTGATGCGGGCCAGCTGGAAGTCTGTCCACGGCTCTCTCATTGTCTCACGCTCCATCCTGGGAATGTCGGCGTCAGCCACCAAAGTTTGGCCGCTAAAATCAACATATAATTCTCATCCGTAGGATCACGTGCGTACACGTAACGGCAATAGAAATCCATGGTCATTCAATGATTTCCTTTATGCGCCGCCTTTCATAATCAATCGTCTGAAGGCTTCGCGCGAAGCGCTCGAACCTTCGCCTTAACAGATATCCAGTGATTGTTTGGGCGACGAACATCGTACAGGTAATCACGAAGGCTTGGGCGAACGGATTAAGATCGGCTAACCCGACGAACAGCGTCACGGTAAAGCCTGTTGGGACACCGATGGCTGAACGAGTGGCTGCCTCTAGCAGCGAGTCTCGCCGGGTCTGGGTCATAGAGAGTGGCACACCTTTGTGTGCTCTGGGCAGTAAGTGCCAACGCACTTCTCGTTGCAAAAATGGAAGCCAGCCTTGCACGGGTCACCTATTGGATAGCGGCAGCCTCGCACTTTTCGAATTGCAGCTGCGCCAAACCAACTTGTGGTGTTGAAACGCATGGTCATTGGAGGCAAGCGCGGACAGCTGATATCGCCAGCCACTCGTAGCTCTGCAAGCCGCAGATTTGCCGCCGTAAGATCTCCCTTGACATAATGAGGGATTGGATCACGCATCAGTCCGGCCGGAATTTGATGCTTAGACAGCCCCATTCATCAAAAATCATGCAGACTTCGTCGAGAGTCCACGCGACGCAATGTGGAATGCCGCCTACAACGCACCAATCTCGGAATTCCTTCTGGCCGGCAGTAAGTTGCTCGCCACCCCGCTTAACCTCCAGGTAATGCATCATGCGCGTCGATTGCTGGTGCAGCTGGAAATCAGGCCAATTAGGCGTCTTACCCATGCGTTTTAGTTTCGCTCCAACACGTGGCGGCAGCAGCTCACCTCCTGGGAAATGAGTATATTTCCAGCTTGGCAGGCAATACGCCTTAAGCATGTCGGCGACATGATATTGGAGGACTAGCTCTTTTGGCTCCGGCATTTTAAATCGCCTAAGCCGTGGCTTCCCGCCAGCGGCCGCCACGAGGAGAGGTGGGGTGGTCACGACGCTCTCCCGACTGCAAAGCACCCGATTAGAATAAGCGCTGTATCAAACACGCTCTCTGTGTATCTGATGATTTCATCCAGCGTCCACGCTGGGAATAGGTTGAAATAGTCCACCTTCATTCCCCTCCTCTGAAGAAAAGGGCCGCGCTAGCAGAAAAAGGCAAAGGCTAGCGCGGCCTAGTTTCCAGCAGGCACGGAGTGAGCCAGCTGGGCGGCGCCCGGGAGGGAGGGGCGCCAACATGTTTCTGAGCGGTTTGTCGCGCCCTTCACACCGGCCCTCTTCGACCTCGTGCGCTTCGGGAAGCCAATCCCCGCTCAGAACTTATTCTGCGGCATCCTCCACCGCGTGGGGGTAGAAGTCTTCAGGTCGCACCGCACCAAATGTTTCAGCTGAAATGGCTGCTACGAGCGCTTTCCTCGGCACCCGCCCCCGGTATACCCAAGAGGAGACAGCCGTATGCGATACACCGATCGCTCGCGCGAATGCGGCCCTCGTGATCTTGTTCCGTTCAAGGTATTCTCCTAGAGTCATGCCGCACCATAGCAACATTAAGTTGCATGTCTATGCGTCATAATGCCGCACATGAAACTTATTGACACATTCAACGTAATGTTTCATATTCAGGCAATCAAACAGGAGGAATCAAAATGAGCCGACTAGCCGACTATGAACCTCTACCATCCATGACATCCTGGCCTAACCGACGTCCGACATTAGTGGCCCCGCGCGCGTCCCCAGCCATGGCTCGCGCCCATGCCAAGATAGAAGCGCAAGCCAAACGTGCCGTCCGCCTCGCCATCAAGGATCGTGCCCGCGCCTACGCGCTTCGGCCAAGGGATCTGGATGCGATCTGCGAAGGGCTTGCACGCGCTTCGTCTAAGCTAATGGTAAAGTATCTGGCAAGCGAGATTCGCGATCCTGGACGTTATCGTTGGTTCAGCTTCGGTGGCGAAGTCCCGGCCATCAATCTGCATGGCGCGATGCTTTACGCACGCTGGTCGCGGCGCCTATCAAATAGGAGGAAATAATGCACACTCCTTCACCAGTCGCATGTGGTCTCGGCGAAACCATCACCGGCTATGCTCTAAGCCTATTCGCCGTCTCGTCTGCAATCTTAGTCACATGTGTGCTTATCGCCATAATCTGTATGGTGTGGAGGGGAAGATAATGGTCCTAATTCTATTCATAGGTTTCTGTATCACCATAGCTGCCGGATGCAGCCTTCTATCAATCCTGGATGGTCGCAATGACATTCGCTGACGCTCTTGATGTAGTCGACAGAATGGAAAGCGACGAGCAGAAGCGTGTCCTTGAGCGTTTCCGCCAGATTGCCGCCGCCTTCACGGATGTCCGGATAGCCTTCGCGGCATGCGTTCAGGATGAGTTTGTCCGCCAACAGAGCGAGTCTCCACGAATTATAACCGGGGTCGTTATTGCGAGGTAGCTATGATTGAAATCCTTACCCCCAAATCCCGCGAGGAATGGCTAGCTCTCCGCAAGGACACGATCGGCGCCAGCGAAGTCGCGGCCATCCTCGGTGTGCATCCATACATGACGCCATGGGAGTTATATTGCCGCAAACAAAATCATGGCGCCTCTCAAGAAGAAACCAAAGCCATGCGCCGTGGTCGCCTCTTGGAGGACGACTGCATAGAGATCCTGCGGGAGGAACGGCCAGAGTGGCTTATCCAGCATAATCCAATGCCTGGTGGCGAATTCTATCGCGATCGTGACGCTGGCATTTCATGCACTCCGGATGCTTATGTAAATGGCCCACAAGGCGTCGGCATTTGCCAAATCAAAACTGTCAATGAACATACATTCCGCGAGGAGTGGCACGACGGCATCCCGACCCACGTCGCCATCCAGACCATTCAGGAGGCGTTCTTGACCGGCGCGTCGTGGGCCTGCGTTGCAGCGTTCGTTGGCATGGACCTTGAACCGCACATTATGGATGTAGAATTGCACTCTGCGATCGTCATTAAAATACGCGACGCCGTCCAAGAGTTCCTTCTCCGTGTGAGAACCAATAGACCGCCAGAGCCAGACTACGCCCGCGACGCTGACATAATCCGCGCCCGCTACGCCGAGGACGACGGTGGAGAGGTTGATCTGTCAGGAAACGAGCGGGTGGCCTACCTGTTAGACGAGCGGGATGAGTGCAAATCCCATGAAATCGATGGCCAGATCGCTGAACGTGAGCGCAAGATTATTGACGCCGAGCTGATCCACCTTCTCGGCAACGCCACGCGCGGCACCCTAGGCGATGGCCGCTATATCGAGGCCGCGACCGTCCGCAAGAAGGAATGTGTCCATAAGGCAACGACATATCGGACCATCAAAATCAAGCAAAGGAAAGAGAAATGAAAGCATTCCTGCAAGGTGTCGCCGGGTCAGTTGGAGCGGCAGCTCTAATAATTTTTGGCATCCTTATGTGCCATGAAGCCCACGCCCAAACCTACCAGACATACGGCAATACAACTTACGGCTCGGACGGCTCGACCGCCCAGACGTACGGAAATACAACGTATTACCAGCCGCCTGCGAACCAGCCGCAGGTGATCTGCCAGACCTACGGCAACACCACCTACTGCAACTAGGAGAACGCCATGAATGACATCACAACAGTCGAGGACCGCATCGCCTCCAAGATCGACACCAAGGTCGCCGGGCAGCTCATGGTATCAGATCACGCCGGCGGCGTAAGCTTCACCAACGCCAGCGAGGTGATGGAATTCGCTAAAATGCTATCAATCTCGGGCGTAGCAGTACCAAAACATCTCCGAAATTGTCCTGGCGCATGCCTGGGCATAGTCCTGCAGGCAATCGAGTGGCGCATGTCCCCGTTTGCCGTGGCGAATAAATCCTACTCGGTCAGCGATCGGCTAGCCTATGAGGCTCAACTTATCCATGCCGTGGCCCTTCAGAGGGCGCCGATCAAAGGGAGGATTAAGTTTGAGTTTGCCGGAGACGGCCCATTGCGTTGCTGCCGCGCATGGGCACGATTAACCGACGACGATGGCGGCGAGATCGTCGATTATACTTCCCCAAAAATAGGCGAGATAAAGGTCAAGAACTCGCCACTGTGGGTCAGCGACCCAGACCAGCAGCTCACCTATTATTCCGTCCGCGCCTTGTGCCGCAGGCATTTCCCGGACGTGCTCATGGGCATCTTCGCTCCGGATGAATTCGATGCGCCGGCTCTGGCGCGTGATGTGACGCCTAAGGCGACGCTTACGGAGAAGCTGGATGCGATCGCGTCGATGCCCTACGGACCTAATGCACCAGGAACCAGCGAGAGCGCCGCCGAAATCAACGTCCCGGAGGTTCCCACGCCTAGGGCTTCGACATGACAAACTTTGATTCGCTCATGAACATCGCATTTGTCTGCGGCCTTGGTGTCGGCTTTCTTGTGCACATGGCGATTGCCTGGATCAAGGAGGATTATTTCACATGACTAACTTTGAGGTAATCGCAGACCGGATTATAAGCGCAGAGGGAGTAAGCTTCGCCATTGCATGCGGACTGGATCGGGATGAAGGCCACCTTATCGTCAGAGAACGCCGAGCTGCCCTCAAGCAGGCGATCGTAGACGCGCTTTGCGACGTGTTCTCCGATGCAGTCAAGACTACGCATGAGCTCTACCGAGACGGTCTAGACTGATGCCTAAGGCACGCGTCAAAGCACGCCGTAAGTGGCAGGCAGAGCTAAAGCACTCACTCCAGCGTCATGGAGGACACCAAAAGCCGCAGGCGGTCTCCGCTGGGCATCCTAGGCCAGGTCCACGAACCTTCAACATCCCGGATAAGGATCCGTACGGCATACAGGAGGAAAAGAAATGAAATTCTGGCTTCGCGTTTCTGCAATCATAATAGCCGGGTTTGCGCTCGGCTTCGCCGCAGTCGCCATTGCCACGCGCGCCCACGCCAAGCCCGCTTCCCACATTCACATCCAGACATGCTCCAGTTTTGAGACAACTGCAGATCTGCCGTCCACCACTAATGGGGACTACCACGAATGCGCCGTGATCACGATCATCGGCGATATCATGGACGCCGATGGGCAACAGTTTGTTGCTCGCACGAACGATATAGACAAGGCTCTGGTGGTCCTATCAAGCCAAGGCGGCAGCATGGCGGCAGCGATCGTGATCGGTGAGCACATTCACAGCAAAGGTTGGAGCACATGGGTTCCGTCGGATGCCAAATGCTTCTCGGCATGCGCAAACATTTGGATTGCCGGTAAGACCAGGGGTATGGAACCGAAATCGCTTCTGCTCTGGCACGTTGCTTTCAGGAACGATGACCCGTCAAACGCCGACGGCATGGGTAACGTCCTGATGGGCGTCTACCTTGCGCACCTAGGATATAGCTACGATGATGCGCTGCGGATGTTCGGCCATGACCCGCTTGATGTCCACACGACCTATTCCGACGAGAATGGCATCCAGGCCAGGAAGACGCTGCGCTGGAACGGGACGGAATTTGCGGAAAAGAAGGCGCACCAATGAGCCTGATGGATCACCTGGTTGCCTATCTTGAGAGCCAGCATGGCGACGAACCGCCAGACGATACAACGATTGCGCGCGCGTTCCTGGCTGTTATCCGTGAACCGTCTCCTGGCATGGTTCGGGCAGGAACCAAAAAAGTACGCGGCGGAACAGCCGAGGACTGCGCCGCCGCTACCTGGCGAGCGATGGTAGACGAGGTGCTTAAGGAACGATAGCCGCCGCTATCGACGCCTTTTCGGCGTCAACACGGGCCTCGATTGCATCCAGGGCCGTCATCTGAGCGGGAGTCAAAGCCGGCACTGCCGCCTTGATCTGAGCGAATAACCCCACGATGAACGGCTTGAGCGCCGCCACAGCGGTGTCTTCCGCGTCCATCTTGGCTGTCATATCGGTGATAAACTGGTCCACAGTAGCCATGAGTCTTTCTACCTTGTTTTCGATTGAGTACAGGATGGCGGTTTGGTTGTCGAGACGGTCTAGCACCGCCGGGTCTAGACTGATTTCAAGGCGCATGTAGGTTTCCTAGAATGGCTGTGCAATAGACGCTGGCGCGCGGATTGAACCCTGATGGACCGTCTCCGATCGTGACATAAATATCACTACTGATACGATCACCGCAATGACGCCGGTCACCGCGACCACAATCGAAACGCCGCTAGCTAGCAAGTGACCCATCCCTTCGGAGCGTCCGCCAGATTCAAAGATCCTCTTTTTCAGCTCGTCAATGTTATCCTTGAGTGAATCAAGCTGCTTCGAGAAGCCCTGCTTCATTTCGCTCATGACAGCGCCGACGCCAGTCTCAATCTTGGCAACAACCTTATCGGACGCCGCCATAGCGGCATTCAGCGCGGTCTCCGAGCCAGCCAGACGGGTCTGCACGACCCTATCCAGCGACGCAGTCTTATCCTCCGAGCTATGAATCTTTTCCTCTATGGAAACAATAGCGGTGTTCAGTGCGTGTTGAAATCCTGCGAACTGCGATAACGTGAGCGCTGCATTCCCGCTGATGCTCTGCTCTAGGAGCGTTTGAAGCGTGTCAACCCAATTCTTCACCTCCGCGCGTAACCCGGCAAGTTCCGCGCGCAGCAGCTTGTTCGACTCCGCAAGCCGCTCGTTTGCAACAACCGACGGATCTGGGTTCGGGATATTGGATGGCAGCGTGTGAAGCGGATCCGCCATTATCGACTGTGCAGCCCAAGACGAGGCGCTGCTCCTATCAGGCAGCTGATTAGATCGAAGCAGATGTAAATCACGAAAATGGCCACCACCGCCCACATGACGATGTTAAGGACCTGCATGATGACGTTCCCGGCCCAGCCTAGCTGAGGGAGAACCAGGGCGATTAGAATCCTAATTATCGCAACAACTGCGACGACAACGACGCCCCAAATTAGAAGCTGTTCAACCCATTCGATATTAAAACACATGACGTTACACCTTTTTCTTTGCGTCGTGACGCTGCTCGATCTGATAGCCGGCCGCAAACAGATCTTCTTGCAGTTTCCCGCAAATGGCCGGAATGTACGGTTGCGCGTACGATAGCGCCAGTGCCGAAATGTCGCTAATCCCCCTCATAATGGATTTCTCCATTACAGCCCTAACTTTTGCGTGATCAGCGCCTTCGTTTGCCATGCCTGAATTTCCCATGTGATTGTGGGCGTCCCAATGCTATCCGATATGTCGACCACTGCGGCCCGTCTCCACGCTCGAGGTGCCATAGGGCGAAATCCACTTGAGCCTGCCATGACGCGCTATCCCAAGCGTGCTTTCCGGTCGTATGCGTAAACACATCCCCTAGTCCGCCATGCGGGAAACGCCGTGAATGGCCACCATAATGGAGCTGGAACGGCCCAAAGCTTGATTTATCATCGCCAACCATGTTCCTTCCAGAGCCAGTTTCGAGCTGCGCAATCCTCACCGCGAGGTTTGGATTAACGCCGTAATGCGGCGCACGAGCACGAATATAGCCTTCCAACGTCCCCCAGGTCGGCCAGGTCATTTCTTCACCTTCTTCTTTATAAACCGCCCCGTCGCATGGTTGTAAGTCGAATTAGTACCAGGTACATAGCCCCAATGCCCATCGGAGACAATGT
>CATPCN010000258.1 GCA_955652855.1 uncultured Chthoniobacterales bacterium
CCGTCTCGCTTTGGATTTTGAATCCGATATTCAGTGAAAGTTCTTGTCGATAAAGACAAAATGAAGAGAGCCGGCAGACGGATTCGAACCGACGACCTGCTGATTACAAATTATTTAGTTGCCCTGTTCTTACCTTTTTTATAGTGTGCTAAACTGTGCTACGTTCCAGAGTGAAATCTCCAATGAAAATGGCGATTCAAAAAGAACAGTTGAGCACAAAAGAGTTCTCATCGGGTACAGAAAAACGTCCAAGAAGTGTCCAAGCAATTGATCGTGGCGCCTTGCCGAAGACGGACGTTCGATATTGGCAGCGCGTTGTTTTCCGCGCCTCGTACACGAAGAACGGCAAAACGCAGATAGTGGGCCACTGGTCGGTAAAGGTTCAGCACGCGCGGCGCCGCGAGACATTCTCTTTGGAGACACCCAATCGAGCGGCAGCCGCAACGAAAGGACGCGACATCTATCTGTTCCTAAAGGCGAACGGCTGGACGGAAACCTTGGCGAAATATAAACCCTCACGAAGATCAACACCCGCGCAGATTATCACGGTCGGGGAGTTCTTGGAAGCGGTGACTGCGCACTTTAGCGGGAAAAGAAAGACAATCGATGATTATATCCGGGCGTTTCGACGCATCGTGTCTGGCGTATTTGAGATCGATGGCGGCATGTCCAAGTATGACTACCGCACTGGCGGCAGGACTAAGTGGATAACGCAGATTCACAGAATTCGACTCGACGAGATTTCACCGGCCAAGATTCAAAAGTGGAAGATCGGATTCATAAAAGCGGCCGGTTCAAGTCCGGTCAAGGCCCGGTCAGCCCGCATTTCCGTCAACTCGCTGATTCGACAAGCGAAGGGTTTGTTTGCGCGCGAGCGCTTGAAGTTTCTTCCGCCTTCGATTGCATCGATAAATCCATTCGCCGGCGTCTCGTTCGAACCGCGGCAATCAATGCGCTACAAGAGCAGCATAGACATCGAAGAGCTGATCAACCGGGCGCGGGCCGAATTGCCGGTTGAACAGTTGAAGATCTTCCTGCTCGCATTGCTGGCAGGACTTCGGCGCAACGAGATCGACAAGGTGGAATGGGGCGCATTTCATTGGGACAAAGGCGTTATCCGAATAGCGGCGACGCACTACTTTCAGCCGAAAACGGAGGATGCTATCGCGGATGTCGAAGTTGATTCGGAGTTGCTCGAAGTCTTTCGAGGCTTCAGGGCGCGGGCGAAGAGCAACTTTGTGGTGGAATCATCGATTGCGGTAAAAGTCGGCACAGGATATTCGCACTATCGTTGCGAACCGCTTTTTGCTGAACTAACAAAATGGTTGCGACGGAATGGCGTGGACACGAACACTCCTCTACACACACTGCGAAAAGAATTCGGGAGCCAAGTTTGCGCGAAGCACGGCATCTACGCGGCCAGTTATGCGCTTCGTCATGCGGACATCGCGATCACAAGTCAGCATTACTTGGACAAGCGCCAGCGCGCCACAGTGGGATTAGGAGCATTGCTCGTATCCCCACAAAGTGTTGTCTCGATTGAAACGCACAAAGCGAAAGCCCGGGCGCGATAAGACTCTCCTGAAGTTGCCACGCGATGAATTCGATTTCAGCTATGTCAGCGATTTGCCGGATCATCTCCAGCGAATGGCAGCTTTTTGGGAGTACGCCAGAGAATCCGACGCAATACGCGCGTATATCCGGTTCATAGTTGCTTGGCGAGCAAACAAGGGTCAGGTAATAGGGCCGCCTTTTACCTCCGAGTATCTCATCACCCTAGGATTCGATGAGCTTGCTCTTCTTGACGTTCCTCCTTTCCCCTCTTCTCCATTTAAGCAGGCGTTCGACGATAAGTTGATTCCCGACCGTCTGCGTAACAACAAACAATTCGGGATCGGGGGGATTTGTTCCTTTGAGCTCGAATCTTCATCACTGTTTCTACGAGTGCCCCCTTCATCTAATGTTGCTCCACCATACGTCCTGTACGGCGTCGGAATTGACTGGAGTTATACGGATCGAAAACTCGCGGGCTGGTTTGAAAATCAACTCAAGCGTCTTCGTCCGCCCGACAGTCCAGAACCACGAAGACCGGGACGACATGGACTGTCTTCCGATCTTGCACCCATTGAAATGTTGAACCAGCTGGCCGCATTCAGACTAAATCGGATAGGATTGAAAGCCTCGCAAGCAAAAGAGATTTTCGGATCGATAGACATATACCAATCGGGCCGCTCGGGATGGCTAAAGGCAATAAAGGCGGCACGCTATCGAATCGACCGAATGACGAAGGTGCGATTCTTCGAGCCGCCCAAAAAGAAGTCGATAAATTGACCCCCAATTTAGAGAATGAACGCGTGATCTTGTTAGAAGGGTCTACTCTGACATGCATCGGAGTAAATTCTCCCAAGAAACCAGCGGCGAGTGCCTCATTTCTCGAAGAGCGCTAGCCGCCCGTTGGCAATGTTCAGTTGAAACGTGCAAACGCCGCGAGAAAGCGGGACTACTTAAAGCAATCCGCTTCAGCCAAAGATTACTTCGCTACAGGTTGAGCGACATAAGGGCTCTTGAAGCTGCGGCGGCGGGAGACCCGGCGGAATGAAGCCGCCTCAAACCAAAACAACTTCGAAGCCTTCCGGTAGCTCGACACACGAACCGGCCTTCAAGACGAGCGCTACGGCCGAGGCTTGGGGTCAGAAACGGCATTTCTACAGACCATTGCCAATCTGTTTGAGGCATGACGGGTTCGATTACCGGCAGATTGCCCGAGAAGGCTGCGCGGCAATCTACGAGCAACGCTGGAGTGGTTGCGCTAATCCCAGCGTTTCTTACGAAGTGATCCGCATCCGTCGCCGCGAAGGATTTCAGATCAACGGCAGATTTGTGGAATCGGCGGAAGTGTATCCAAACGCCGAAGCCTGGGGCGTGGATGGTTGGACCGTGCTGACCCGGGACGCTGCGTTTGAAAAACTGCGCGAGATTTACAAGTGATTGCTCCGCGCTCAACGATTGGTGAGCAGTGGCTCGGTCCCGACTTCGAGTTCATCGAGGCTGTGGCACGCACGGGAAACGGTCTTGTGGACCTCTGGGAGGCAAGCCCCGTTCGACTCGATTCCAATGAGCCAAAGACAGACGAAATCATCGACAGCCTCTTTCCTGGCAATCCTCTCCTGTGCTGCGGTTGGACTCGTTATCATTTCGACACACGCGGCCGAATGCGCTGGTACAAGCTACACAATTTGCAGTTCATCGTGCCGAGTCCGATGACAGCCAAAGAAGGCATCACGAAAAGCGGAAAAAAATCAGCGCATACATTAGGCAACACGGGCCCGCGACGCTTTCTTGTTATCGAGTTCGATTTCGACACGAACCCTTCAGCCCCAGAGTCGGACTTACTTGCACAGCTAAACGCTGAACAACGAGATGTGTCCGACCTCTGCGCCTGCTTGCTGTTGCACCTTGCCGAAAACGCACCACTAGCGCTCGCAGCGCATAGCGGCGGCAAGTCGTTGCATGGTTGGTTCTATTGCGCCAATCGAAGCGAGGAATCGCTGAGGCGATTCATGGACTGCGCCGTTTCGCTGGGCGCGGACGCCGCAACTTGGACGCGTTCGCAGTTCGTCAGAATGCCGGACGGCACGCGCGACAACGGTAAGCGTCAAACGGTTTACTTCTTCAACCCGAAAGTTATTCGATGAGCCTTGCCGAGGAATGGTTGGAGAGTAGGCCGCAACAAGGTGGAACCGCCGTTCTAAGCAAAGAACAACAGAGTTGTACACAAGAAACACATGAAACCCACGAGGTGGGCGGCGAGGAGGAGGACGAATTAGAAACAGCGATTCAGCAATGCGCTTTGACCGCGCCAAGAACGTCATACACAAAGCTTTTTCACCTAGTCCGAAAAATTCAGGGGATGGAACTTCGACGACGCGCAACATTTCCAAACTCTACGTATCAGAGGATAGAAAAGCGCTGGGAGCAGCTCAGCCAGCCGCACCTCACTCCCGGAAAAGATTACTTCACTGATTTCTGCTGCAAGTATCAGGCAGTCAAGCATCCTGATGGCGCAACCCTCATAGCTGCCCTTTTACGCGCCGAGCAGGAAC
>CATPCN010000259.1 GCA_955652855.1 uncultured Chthoniobacterales bacterium
ATCGGCGCTCCATTCCGCAGGTCCGGCACAACTGTGGTAGTACCGTCCGGGTTCAACGTGAAAATACCGGAGGTGATCGGAGGATCGGACCCAAGCGATGCGGCATTGAACCCACCGCCCGTGCTCGCCGACCAGAATGCCGGATTGGGGCTGTAAAGGCCATTCTGCGGACCACTTTTGGCACTGTTGATGGTCAATTGGAATTCCGCCATCCAATGCGGCGTCGACAAATTTGAGCTCATCCCAAACCCAAGTTTGGCCTGCAACTGACCGAGAGCTAGATCGCCCTGCGAAATCGCGCTCCACGGCGGCGAGGCGTTAAAGTTGAACGATCCATCCGGGTTCAAGGGCGAGAGGATGCCGACGGGCTTTTCGAAAGCCGTGAATCCACCTTGAGTAATATGGACGCCGTAGTCATTGCCGTCCACCTGAAAAAAGACATTGAAAAACGAATTCGAGTTCTGCGACGCGGTATTTCCCACGTAGTCGTACATCAGATAGAGGACGCCATTGCTTTGCTCGGTATAGAGCCATGCATTTCCGGAACCACCCGCCGCGGGAGCGAAAAAACTCTTGTTCACGTTGTTCCCAGTCCATTCCGTGGGAGAGGTGAACGCACCATCTGTGACGTGCCCCGTGATGGTAACAGCACTCGCCCAGGGCGCTAACGCAACAGGGATGAGTGTAAAAGCAACTCGCAGAAATTTTCGAGCGCATTCTGCCCAAGTCATACGATCCTCCTCGTAGCTCAGAAAACTGAAAAGAAGTATATCATAGTGGCCCGTCCTGGAGGCTCATTTTCCGGGATGCCGATCCTGCGGCAAAATCAGCGCCTCTGCTTCGTGAAGGTTGCTTTCGAAGTCAGCGCGCGACTGTGAAAAGGACGGCTGGCCAATGTTGCGCAACGCATTCAGTTCAGCTCGTGCCTTATCGATTTCTCCAAGCCGGAAGTGCGCCATGGCAAGGAAAACAGCATTCATGGGACGTGAGCTACCGTAGAGTTCGTCTGATCGCTGAAGCAAAGCCAGAGCCTCGCGCAACGCTCCCGTACGGTACTGCGAGACACCCAGCGTGGTGAGGATATCCCAGCTCTATGGATCGGCACGCGCGGCTGCTTCAGCCCGCCACAAAGCCAGACGATACTCCTCCGGCTTGCCGTCGGGGGCTTGCAACACTTTCCAGGCGTTGGCGTTGAGTTCGGTAACGTTCTCCCCGCGTGCTTGCGCCAGATCGAGGGCGGCTTGGCGAAGCGTGGGGTCCAGTTTACTGTCGGTTTGCAGTTTGTGAATCACTGCATTGGAGAAGTCCAACTCTTTTGTAAGCCGGTCGACAAGTTGCTCGGCACCCGGAGTGTATACCGACGTTGTCTCCCAAATTCTTACTGCAAATGGCGGCGAGCGGGAGAATGCCCGAGTTCCGTCGCGACTGCAGACGATCGACCAGGAGTTACTGTCGCCGGTTTCTCCAATATCGAAGAGATGTTCATAGCGAAGAGCGTCCCACACATGCAGGCCGATAGTGGAGCCGCCTACCAGTCGCATACCTTCGGGACTGAAAGCAAGGGAAATCGTGTCCGGATTGACTGCCCCAAGCTCGCGCGGACGCTCGCTGGAAGACTTGGGCCAAACCAGGACCCGTCCAGTGGAAGTTGCCGCGGCCAGACTTCCATGAAGGTTCAATGCGACCGAAGTAACTGGTCCGCTCTTATTGGAATCAGTTAGCTTTCTTGGGGACGCCCCGCTGAACGGACTCCAGAGCAACACCATGGAATCACGACTGTTCAATGCGGGTGTCATCGGATCTCCCAATCCGATCAGAATTCGTTTTCCTGACGGATTGAACGCCACGGCTCCCACGGGATCGGGCAGACTCACGCTTTTCACAGTCCGTCCGGCCGCCAATTCCCAAAGCCGAACGGTTCGATCCAGCGAACCAGAAACGAGGTAGGCGCCCTGCGGAGAAAATGCGAGTGTATTGACGGCGGATGTGTGGCCCTGAAGCGTGGCAAGAGCTCTTCCTGATTTGGCGTCCCACAACTTAACTTCTCCATTCGACGATCCCAAGGCAACCCGGAGACCATCGGGACTGAACGCTACCGGCAAACAGGGCAGCAGACTCTTGCAAGGCGGATTGAAGCTGTCGGCCTGCCAATCGAAAAGTCTTTTCCCCGACAGCGGGTCCGAAACTTGCATGACACCGACAGGTCGGGGATCGTCGGACGAAATGCGGCGGACCCCCGACGTGACGACGCGAGTACCGTCCGGGCTAACTGCCATCGAGGTGGTTATGGTGCCAGTGCTCATAAAACGAGATCCACCGATTTGGCCACGCGATTTTTGACGGCGTCTGTGAATTACCAAACTCCTCAGTGAACAAGTTGAAAACGTGAACCCGAACTCCGTGCTTCACTTCATGCTCACCGAGATCGTGAACTGTCGACTTCCAGTTGCTGAGTTGCAAGAGCACGTCGGCAACCGCCTTGGATACCAAGACGTGGCCGCCATCGCCGCAATCCATGATCCGTTGCGCGAAATTGATGCCGCCCCCCGGCAACGTTAAGGTTCGCGTTGACATCGGAAAGGCGATAGACGGGGCCGGTGTGAATTCCCATCCGCAGCTCGAATCGGGGGTTCCTCTTTAGAGCGAGCGCGATCTCGCGCGCGTACTGCACGCGCGCGTACTGCAAGGGAGCCAGTGGGTCGCCAAAGAACACCAGCGCCATACCGTCCCCTGCCGGGATGCACATCAGTTCCGCGACATCAACGGCATGCTGAAACCCCGGAAGACCGCGGACGATGCCTTGTAGCTGCTGCACCACCTCGCTTTGATGGTCTGTTGGTATAAGCGAGTAGGATACGATATCCATGAAAAGGACGTGCGCCAATTCGAGCGGGCCCGCTGCGTTTGGTGGCTGCGGCAGTCCTTCGTCGTCCATACAATTCTTGGTGAGAACTAGGGTAATTTATAGCACATATTTAAAATACTTTTGGATAAGCTTATTCAGCCGAGGTGTTTTCGCGTCTACGAAACCAACAACAAAGGTCGCCGCTACGATTTTCGGCTTTCTCCTCGGCGTGGGATGATTAACGGAAACCCGCTCGCGCCAGTTTGGGCCGAGTTCCCGTGTGTGGCCGGCAACTCGTAATCCAGGCGCTACTCTGACAGGCGCCTCTCAGGTATGCCAACAATACATCCGTCTGGGTGACGGAGTAGCATGGTGGAGGTCTGATCGCGAGGTAACTTCGATGAGTGTCACCCAGAACGAAAAGGCAGCTCGCTTCCGCGTGCTTCACGACGGTCCCGGCGCCTTCGTGATTCCGAATCCTTGGGATGTCGGCTCGGCCCGCATTCTCGCCGGCCTTGGTTTCCAGGCATTGGCCACATCGAGTGCTGCCGCCGCCGGCGCTGCCTTCGGTCGAAGAGATCACGGGCTGGCGCGAGACGAGGCGCTGGCGCACTCGCGCTTGATTGTCGACGCGACGCACTTGCCGGTCTCCGCGGATCTGGAAAAAGGGTTTGGCGACGCGCCGGAAATCGTTGCGGAGACGATCCGGCTCGCGGCCGAGGCGGGCCTCGTTGGATGCACGATCGAGGATGCGACTGGCAACCCAGACCGTCCCCTTTACGATGCGGGCTTGGCTGTCGAACGGATCGCCGCAGCCGCGGAGGCGGCGCGTGCACTCCAGTTTCCCTTTATCTTGACAGCGCGAGCCCACAATCTCCTCTTCGCCTCCCCGAGTTTGGACGACACCATCAGCCGCCTTCAGGCCTTCGAGAAAGCTGGAGCCGATGTGCTTTTCGCCCCCGGCCTGCCTGATCTTGCCGCGGTGCGCGCAGTCTGCGCGGCGGTGTCGAAGCCGGTTAATTTCATGGTGGGAATCAAGGGAAAATCATTCTCCGTGAGCGAACTCGCCGCGGCCGGAGTCAGACGCATCAGCCTTGCGACCTCACTCTATCGCGCGGCAATGACCGGTTTTCTCGACGCCGTGCGCGAGGTGAAAGACACAGGCGAGTTCGGTTTCCTCGACCGGTGCGTCACAACATCGGAGTTGTACGACCTCATGCGGATTTGACTGGCGTTGGGCACTGGGCTAGTCCGGGAACCCGTCGTACTCATCGTGAAACCCGATCCACGGTGGGGATCTTGCCCGGGTCCTCCAGCAGGAACTCGGGGTTGATGCGGGCGTCATGCCAGCGTACGCCGAAGAACAAGTGCGGTCCCGTGGCGCGGCCCGTCGATCCAACCCGGCCGAGCGTGTGACCCTTCCTGACTTCCTGCCCGGCCTCCACCTTGATGTCGGAGAGGTGGAAGTACATGCTGATGAGGCCGTCACCGTGGTCGATGAACACAGCGTTGCCCTCGAAGAACAAATCCTCGGCGACCACTACGGTCCCGTCGGCGACGGCCAAGACCGGCGAGCCCACAGGCGTTGTGTAGTCGGTGCCGGTGTGGGGCTGCGAGGCTGGCTTGCCGTTGAAGATGCGCTTCACGCCGAAAGACTTGCCCTTGGGCAGCGGCCTGGCCGGCGCCCCAAGCGGCAGCGTGAACTTCGGCGGCCCCTCCCGGCGATGCCAGACCTTGCCCAGCAGCAGCCGGTCGCGCGAGTCGCGCTTGAGGTCTTGCGCCGAAGGGTGGGCTTGCGGAATATCGGGAAGGTTGATGTCCTCGGTCCCGTAATCATGGGGCTCCACCGAGATGTGGGCGGACTCTTTTTGCCCGGGACCCGAGCGGGCGATGGTGATGAGACCCGGCTGCTGCAGCAGATCGATCGGATAATAGCAGGTCCCCTTCAACGCAGCCCAAGAACGTCCCTTCATGCTGCAGCGCTTCGTGCCCGGCGCCGCCCAGCGGACCAGCGTGCCCGGCGCCGTCGAGACCGTGGCCCCAGGCCTAGGCGCAGCTACGGCCGGATGGGGAATCGAGTATATGAGCGCCAGCGTCCCAAGCAAGAGCCGGCGGAGACAAGTGGCCATCGTCTAATTCCTTTTCGTTAAACTTAGCGCAGTAACCGGCAGCATTTCAACCAGTAATCGTTCACCAAGCTCTTCGCCCCATGAGGGCGTGATAGAGAACCAGGAAAACCACTGAGCCGATAACCGCCACGAATAGACTGTAGAGATTGAGCCCGCTTACGCCAGAGGCTCCAAAGACGTGGAACAGCCAGCCACCTGCAAAAGCCCCGGCAACTCCCAACAGGATATCGAGCACAATGGCCTCACCTCTCCTGTTTACAATCTTGCTGGCGATGAACCCTGCGATCAGACCGAGAACCATCCAGGCTAGAAACGAGATGGTCTCCGTTTGTCCGCTCAAGGAACGCAACGAAGAAGAGGATCGGCCGTACGCGCCAATTGCGCATGAGGAATAGAGTGCCAGCGCAAGTAAGGTGCGCGGTGTCTTTCTCGCTTGGGTCATATTTTATCACTCTCCGAAGCTTTCACCGGGCACGTGAGTGGCCGCTCCGGCAAAGCGCGCACATTCGTCCATCCTTCGCCGGCAGACCAGTGCGACTCAAGGAACCGTCCGCTTGAGCGTCGGAATCATTCGGCTCACTTGACCATACTTGGTCACATGACGGTCTGTCGTTACTGTTCCGGGGCTCCAATCGGGTATGGCGACGGCTGCTGTCCATCTGAAGTTGGTCCGGCTCTTTCACTCACAATAGGAGGATGAGTGAGACTCGCCGGCGCAAAGTTGATGCCACCGCCGGCCGCGAGAAGTAACGACGCCACGGCGAATACCGGACGTCGTAGCGTCCTCGCGCGAAAGGAAGAACGCTCACGGCGCACAGTTGCGGCCGGTTATAAATGGATACTCCTCGTCACGTCAAGAGCCTGCCACTCCGACGGGCAACGCCAAGCTGGAAAATGACGAAGCCGTCGAAGGCGGCCCGCGATGAGGATAGGCGACCCAGCTCTCGGGGCCACAGGACTCCGGAGCCGTCCGAAGTTGCGGTCAGATTAACAGTTGAGCGACGAAACTGTCGTTGAGATCCGTAACGGTGTCGCCAATAGCGCTGATGGTGATCTTCTGTGGCTGGTTGGATGTGATCGTGGCATTCAGAAAAAGCGTAGGAAGGGTCATGTGGACCGCGTTTTGATTCGCCCATAACGTTCCCGAGCCAATCGCAACGCCATTCAAACTGACCACGATCCCGATTTTCTCCGGCGCGTGCTGCGACCAGGCGGTACCTGTGACGATGAAAACGACAGGGCCGTCCTCTTTGGGTTGAAAGGTGTGGGTCAGGGGCAATGGCCCCACAGCGGAAAGAACTATTTGCAGTAGCATGGGTCTCCAGAAGCTGAATGCCGTTTCACAATTATACACTCAAACGGACAACAGATTTCGGGCCGAAGCGAAGCTTCCTCCGTTGTTAAAAACTTGCGCTACGGATATTGCTCCCCGTGACGTTCGCGTCAAGGGAGTAGGGCTGACCAGATCCGCGCCGTTTTGACGTGACCGGCGTTTCACGGGATCTATGAGGCGATCGGCACTTCTACGGATAGCGCGTTATACGACCGAATGGAAGTGGAGTGCCGTCGCTGGGTCGTGTCCGACTTGTCGGGAGTGATGCGATATTTCCGAGCGATGCCGCCTACTCAGGGTCCCGCCAATTGTCCAATCTTGGCTGCAATGTCTTTGCGAACTTCAGCGGTCTTGATTTCTCTAAACTTCTTGAGCGCAAAATCACCACGGTCCTGGTCCGTTGGATCGAACAATCCGGCCAGGGCGACTCGACGATCCTCTTCTCCACGCGGAAGGTTCTGAACCGCCGTCACAAGCACCTGTCGCACTCGAAGTTCAAGTTGGTCGCAATTCTCAAATAACCAATCCCGGTTTTCGTCGCCCAATGTACTGCCGTGTACTATCCGGGAACGAATATCGTAGAACCGCTTTACAAACTTCTTGATAACCTCCATTTCTTCGGGATTGTCCGGTGCGATCAGTGCGGCGGCACGATGGCTTAATCGGCGCCTATTGTTGTCCTTCTCAGGCACGAGTGTTGCTTCGAGTGCCGTGGCGTAGTCCAAAATTCGATCTACATCGTCCCATTTAGGATTAAACTGCTTCGCTCCGCCGCATAGGAAGAACCGACGTGCTGCTGCGAACCAGTCAGAACTCCATGACTGACTTTCTCGAATGCCGCGGGCGAAGGCTTTCCACGCTTGGCACTCCTCTGACCCAACCTCGAATCGCAGAGGAGAGTAGCTGTTCAGGTCATTCATCGCTCGATATGGAAACTGAACAAGCGTGTTGCCGCTCGGTGGAACGATCGCCTGTTTGATGAATGATATATCCCCAGCCTTGTAAAGCCGAAGAAGCAGCAAAATATCTTCGATGTCGTTCGGAATTCCACCAACCGGTGAGCCAGGACGACCTAGCGGTAGCTGTGTGTAGAATTTCTCGAAAATCCAATCGTCCTGGTTTACATCCACAGACGAGAAAACTTCTCTAAGTTCCTCGAATCTCGCACCAACAAGGTTAATTGTGAATTCGCCAAAGTCAAGGCCCTCCGCACTCGATTCGAGATTGCGGACCAAGATGAACGCCTTGAACATTAACGCAGAGCGCACTCCTAGAAACCGGGCGATACAGCTTCCGTCTTCATCGAAAATGTGGATTCTTTGAGTATCGAGAATTCGCTTTGCGAAGAAGTAGTGATCATCTACGCAGCAAATTCCGCTTTCACGTCGGAGAACTTCATTGACAGACGGGCTGTAGTTCTGCTAATGCGTCTTCAACGCTTTCATAGTG
>CATPCN010000260.1 GCA_955652855.1 uncultured Chthoniobacterales bacterium
GAGCCGCAGCGTCGCTACATAATGCACTTTCGCGCCGTCGAGATCGCCACTCGCGAAAAGCGCGTTGGCCAGCTCGCATTCCGCATCGGCATCGTCCGGGTTATGTTCCACCGCTTGCCGAAACTGCGCGATCGCATCATTCGGTTTTCCTGTGCGCGCGAGAAATTTTCCGTAGTTGAAATGAACTCTGGCAGATTTCGGACTGAACCGCGCGGCCGCTTCAAATTCTGCGGCCGCTTCATCTTTGCGGCCGAGCCGTTCGAGCAAGTAAGCGTAATCCGAATGAAAGTCGCCGTTGTTCGGTTCGAGCCGAATCGCTTCTTCGAGATGCGGCGCAGCCATGTCGATCTTCGATTGGTCGAGGAAAAGCTGCCCGAGATTATAATGCGCGCTGGAATATTTCGGATTGGAGGCGAGCGCGATTTCATACTGTTGCGCGGCTTCATCCAAATGGCCGGCCTTCTGCAAGATCGCGCCGTAATTGTAATGCTGTCGCGCGCCGCTCGGCAGATCGGCAACGATCCAAGCACCACGCGTCAGTTCGGGAGCCGGCCCGCGCACTTGCCAAAACCAGAGCGCTGTTAACGGAACAACAAACACCGCGACCCATTTCAATCCGTGCAAAAGCCAGCTCGGCGCGAACGTGTTCGCGGAAACTTCGGCCGCGCCACCGCTCAAACCAAGCGATTGCCGCGTGGAACGCTCGCGAACTTTCCAGATGAACCCGTCGTAATAAAAATGCAGCAGCGCTGAGGCTGTGACCACGCCGGTGAGCAGGCGCTTAACCGTTTCAATGCCAAGATGCGAATTGAAATAAGCGAGCGAACCGTAGGCGAAAATCAAACCGATGTAGAGACCCACGAGCGATCCGCTCCGCCGGAAAACAAACCGCATGAAGCCGCCGATCGAGCTGTCTTTCTCCACGCGGTTGCGATTGTAAATCCAAACGAGCGAGAGGTACTGCACGTCGTGAAACACTTCGAACAGCGCGATGCCGACGAGAATATTTACGACAACGTTGTTGCAGTACCACCAAAACGAAATGCTCGTGATAAGCAGCGCCAGCTTCACCGGGTTCGGCCGTTTCCCGCGCGTCCACATCCAGAGAAAATTCGCCAGAAAAAGCGCGGAGACACCGAACGCGGCGAACAATATTCCGCGCTGAATTGTTTGCAATAACCACGGCGGGATAAATGGGCCACCACACACATAGTAACTCTCAAGGGTGTCGGTCATGCGCTGCGAAGACAGAATGACCGCGGTCGCGAACCAAACTCCGCACGTGGCGAAATCGAGCCGCCGACTGAGCGCGGCAAACGAACCCATCTTCGCGTCGTAAATCCGGCAAAACCCGTAGGTCTGCATCATGCCGTGCCAGACGCCCCAAAAGAAAACGACCAGAATAATTCCTTTCAGGTCCCACCAAAAAAAGATCGTGCAGACAGCCACCAGAAAAACCGGCGCGAAAATGAAGCGCCATTTAAAACGGTCGAACAAAGCGCGATCGCCATAAGCGCGAATCATTCCGGGCAAGTGATGGCCCATCGCGCCGAACGCGGCGACAAAAAGATAAATGTCCTGTGGACTCCAGCGCGCCTGCGCGAACGCGAAAGCCGGCAGCAACAGCAGCGGCGTGCCGACGTAAAGAATCAGATCGCGCCAGCTGCTTAAGATCCAAAGATTGCGCGGCGCCGCAGCCGGAACAGCCGGCACGGTTTGCGGACGGGAAAAAGCGCTGAGCTGCTGCATAGATGCGGTTCGCTATTTTTCCTTAACCCGCCGGGAAAATCAATGTCGGCTTCGAAGAGCGATTGTCGGTCTTAAGACACACCTTTTCCGTTGCACTCGCGGAGCTGCGCTAAAATCAAGCGGCCGGCGCTTCCGCTTTTCGCGCAACACCGGTGCGCAAGAAAATTTTGCCACTGGGACAAAGCCGAAAGATTTCGCAGTTCGCGCAGTCCGGTTTGCGCGCGAAACAGCGCCGGCGTCCATGCCAGATGAGCCAGTGACTCCAATCAGTCCAATGCTCGCGCGGCACCAACTTCATCAGATCGCGCTCGATTTTTTCTGGATCGACATGGCGCGTCAGTCGCAGTCGATGGGAAAGCCGCGCGACATGTGTGTCCACTACGATGCCTTCATCTTTGCCGAAAGCGTTTCCAAGCACCACGTTCGCCGTCTTTCTGCCCACGCCTGGCAGCTCACGCAGTTCCGCCATCGTTTCCGGAACGCGTCCATTAAACTTTTCCGCGATTGTCGAGGCTGCCGCGCGAATGCTCTTCGCCTTGTTGCGAAAAAAACCTGTCGATCTTATGGCGCTTTCCAATTCGCCTTGCGGTGTGCGCGCATAATCCGCGACCGTTTTATATTTTTGAAAAAGCAATGGTGTGACAAGGTTCACGCGCTTGTCGGTGCATTGCGCGGAGAGAATCGTCGCGATGAGCAGTTGCAGCGAATTCTTGAAATCGAGCTCGCAATGCGCGCCCGGATAAATTTCCGGGAAAGCTTGCACGAGCTGCGCCACGCGTTCGCGAACCTTCATTGCTGGCAAGGGACCGCGCGAAAAATTAACTCGCCGCGAAACGCGCCAGCTTTTGTTCGAGATGCGGCGGGACGTGCGCGACGACCAACACGTTTTCGTTTTCGTAATGCAATTCGAGAACGTGGCCGACGCGATGAATCTCCGCGATCAACGCCGATTCGCTTGCCGGAATTCGAAACTGCGAACGCAATCGCCAGGCGCTGAGCGCATCCTGCAGCGCTTGCACCAACGTGCCCATGCCTTCGCTCGTTCGTGCCGAAATCGCGACGCTCCCAGGAAATCGCTTCGTGTAAATCTTGGGCAGCTCGCGGTTCTCGAGGTTATCGATCTTGTTAAAAACGATCACCGTCTGTTTACCGAAAGCGCCCAGTTCTTTGATCACACTGTCGACGGCTGCCATCTGCTCATCGACGCGCGGATGACTAAGATCGACAACATGAATGAGCAGATCGGCCTCGCCCACTTCTTCGAGCGTGGCTTTGAACGACTCGATCAGTGTGTGCGGCAGCTTTCGCAAAAATCCGACGGTGTCGGTGAGCAGCACGCGCTGTTTGTTAGGCAGCGAAAAACTGCGCGTCGTCGGATCGAGCGTCGCGAAAAGTTTGTCCTCGGCGACCAGATCGGCGCCCGTGAGCAAATTGAGCAGTGTCGATTTTCCCGCGTTCGTGTAACCGACCACAGCCGCGACCGGCCATTGATGACGTTTGCGACCTTGCCGTTGCACCGCGCGAGTTTTTCGCACCGATTCCAACTCGCGCTCCAATCGCGCGATCCGTTCCTGCACACGGCGCCGGTCGACTTCCAGCTGCGTTTCACCCGGACCGCGCGTGCCGATTCCTCCGGTCTGGCGCGAAAGATGGTTCCACATTCTCGTTAGGCGCGGGAGGAGATATTGCAATTGCGCGAGCTCGATCTGCAAGCGGCCTTCGCGGCTGCGCGCGCGCTGCGCGAAAATATCGAGAATGAGCTGTGTGCGATCGAGCACTTTGCGCGAGAGCAAATTCTCCAGATTGCGCCCCTGCGCCGGCGAAAGTTCATCGTCGAAAATCACCGAAGTGACTTGTCGATCTTGTATCGAAGTCTTCAGGCCTTCGGCTTTGCCTTTGCCGATGTAATAAGGCGCGGTCGGCTTCTGTAATTTTTGCGTGATCGTGTCGACGACTTCCGCGCCGGCCGAGCTGGCCAACTCGCGCAATTCGTCCATCGAATCGCGCAGGTCCCATTTCGAGACGCCTTGTTTTTCGAGGCCGATCAGAAGCGCGCGCTCCTGGATTTTTTGCGGACGCGTCTCAATCATTCCCTTGCGCAAAGAGCGCGAACCCTTTGCGAAATCCCCGAGATGGCCCCTGCCCAGCCGTGCGACGATAAATTCAGCGGTTCAAAATTACTTTGGCGGCGAAACCAGGTCAACTGCCTTTTGGCATAACGACGAGTCGCTTGCTGAATTGAGAAAATGCATTCCGCTTCGGAAATTTTCCCGGCGATCAAATCGCGAATTTTTCCGAGGCCAAGCA
>CATPCN010000261.1 GCA_955652855.1 uncultured Chthoniobacterales bacterium
ATTTATGGTTGGATGCGCATGAGCGACGGGCGCACACTTTTTTGGATCGCAGATGCTACCGGGCACGGCGCCTCCGCCGCGTTACTGACCACGCTGGCCAAACTTCTTTTTCAACATGGCAGCGCGGAACAAACCTCGCCCTCCGCGATCATGACAGCGGTGAACCACGATTTCCGCAGTATTTTTGGCGCCCGTTCGTTTATGACCGCGATGTGCGTGGCTCTCGATCCAGGCACCGGAGAAGTCAGCGTGGTGGGAGCGGGGCATCCTTCGCTACTCATCGCGCGGCAGGGCGGAGCAACGGAAGCGGTCGCTTCATCTACGCCGCCTCTCGGATTGATCGAGCAGCCGCAATTTGTCGAAACCAAAGCGAGCCTCGCTCCTGGAGATGCCTTTCTTCTTTATACCGACGGACTTTACGGCAGCACGACAGCCGAGAGACGGCGATTCACACCTGAGCGACTGGCGGAGCTGCTGGAAGCAAAGTGCGCAAGTGCGCATGCTCTGCTTGAGCACGTAATCGAGAAAGTGACGACGGTAAATGGCAACACACCATTGGCCGACGATGTCGCTGCATTGGTTGTGCGCCGGCAAGAGGCAGAGATTAATTTGCCAATTCACAAAAAATAGTATTGCCCTCTTACGAATGAACGATTAATCAGCCTCTATGCCGAAATCCAAAGCCAAAAAAACTCCTTCGAAACGTAAACCGAACGCCGCCTTCATGAGGCCGGTACAGCCAGACGACAAACTTTCTGCGATCGTCGGCTCGAAACCAATCCCGCGCTCCGAACTCACCAAGAAGCTCTGGGACTACATCAAGAAGAACGGTTGCCAAGATAGAAAAAAGAGAACCATGATCAATGCGGATGACGCGCTCCGACCAGTATTCAACGGTAAGAGCCAGGTCAGCATGTTCGAGATGACAAAGCTCGTCTCGGGACACATTCGTTAGATCTTTCTTTTTTCTCGTCCGGCTGCAGAATGGCCGGTCAATATCGATTGTCGCGGCGCCGGCAGGATCGCTCCGGTGCCGCAATTTTCGTTTCGCTTGCGGCGCGTCACGAAACGCGGAAAGTTCACTCCGTGAAAAAAATCTTTCTGCTCACTGCCGCCGTCGCGCTCTTAACCGTGGCTTGCGAAAGATCGACAAATGCTACGCCGCCTTCGAATGCTCAACTAAAGTGGCTGATTGATTACAAACAGGCGCAGCAGGAAGCCAAAAGCAGCAAGAAGTTACTGCTCCTTAATTTCACCGGCTCTGACTGGTGCGGTTTTTGCATCGTATTAGACCGCGAAGTTTTTTCGCGGCCTCAGTTCAAGGAGTACGCGGACAAGAACCTTGTGCTGGTGGAAGTGGATTTTCCGCGCGGAAAGACTCAGACCAATACGGTGAAGATGCAGAACCAGGAACTCGCGCAGAAATACGGGGTGCAAGGATTTCCAACCATCATAGTTCTGAACGGCGACGGTAAAGAAGTGGGCGCGCTCGGATATACGCCTGGCATAAGGCCGGAATCCTTCATTGCCCAGCTGGAGAGGTTGCGCAAAAGCTAAGATCGACCATGACACGGGCCGCTAATTCACATTGCCCGCTTCAAAAGCTTTCTGCAAAGCGTCCGCCAGCTCGCGGCGCGTGAACGGTTTTGGCAAAGCGCTTCGAAAACCGTAGGCGAGAAATTCCGAAAGCGCCGCTTCGTCTGAATATCCGCTGCAAATGATCGCATTCACCTGTGGATCGAGACGACGCAGATGTTCGATCGTAGCGACTCCGCCCATACCGCCGCGGATGGTTGCATCGAGAATCACGGCCTTAAAATTTTCTCCGCGACGCAAGGCGCGTCCGTAAAGGTCAACGGCCTGCGCGCCGTCTGGCACGACCGTCACCCCTCGTAGCCAAGCGTGCTGAGCAACTGCGACGTGAGCTCGCGAATGGCCGCTTCGTCATCCATGACGAGCACGCGTTGATGATTGAAATGAAACCTGCGCTCGGTGATTCGCTGATCCGGCGCGACGACTTTTTGCTCCGCAGCCGGAAGATAAAACGCCAATGTCGATCCTTCGGGCGAAGTCGTTTCGAGATGGAGCAAGCCGCCGTGTTTTTTGACGATCGAATAGCTAATCGAAAGTCCTAGACCGCTCGCCGTCGGTTTGGTTGTAAAATAAGGATCGAAAATCTTTGTCGCCAGATCATCGAGAACACCGGGACCCTGATCCGAAATTGCGATTTTTAGATAACGACCGGCGGGCAAAAACGCGTCCTCCGCTTCTTTTATGTCGATGTTGTCGGCACGCACTTGGATCGTTCCGCCCTGGGGCATGGCTTCACGCGCATTGAGCAAAAGCGCGTTGATGACCTGCTCGATTTGTTTGGGATCCACTTCCGCCTTCCACAAATCAGAGGGAATGATCATTTCCGCGTGAAGATTCGAACCGTAGAGCGAAAATTCCGACGCCTGACCGAGCAGCTCTGAAATCGAAACAACCGTTTTGAGCGGCGCGCCGCCTTTCGAAAACGTGAGCAGTTGGCTCGAGAGATGCGCGGCGTGTTGTGCTGCTTGACCCGCCTTTGCCAAGAACGAAAGCAAATTGCCGGCATCGGAGGGCGCTTCGATTTGCGCCAGGCCGATGTTCCCGGAGATCACCGTCAAAATGTTGTTGAGGTCGTGTGCGATCCCGTCGGCCAACGTTCCGAGCGATTCCAGTTTGCTCGTGGTCAGTCTCTCGTCCTCTATGCGTTTACGCTCCGTGATGTCTCGGAAGAAAACCGATGCGCCGCCTCCGCTTGGATAAGCGTGCATCTCGAACCACGTTTGCCCGGTGGGATCGCTCGCCTCGAATTCGAGCGAGATTTGCTCCGCCACTACTTTGCGAAAGTTGACTTCAAAATCTGATCCAACTAGCGCGGGGAATGTTTCCCAAATTTTCTCGCCTAACAGATCGTCCCGCGTGCGACCCAACAGTATCTCCGCTTCGGGATTGAGATAAGTGAATTTCCAATCGTAATCGACCGCGAAAAATCCGTCGGTCGTGTTTTCGAGAATGTTCTTCATCGTGCGCGCCGATTCCAGCAGCGCGGCACGCGCCTGATTGCGCTCGCTCAGTTCACGAATCTGCCGCTCGGCCACGGAAAGCCGGACGTTTAGCAAGCCCAGATCGAGAGGTTTGGTCACGTAATCGTTCGCGCCTGCTTCCAACGCGTGATTCAAGTCCGCGTTATCGGCGCGCGCTGTGACGAGAAGGATGAACATTTCGTCGCCGTTCGTCTGCGCTCGCAGTTGCCGGCAAAGATCGATGCCGCTTTTCCCGGGCAGCATCCAATCGAGAATCAGAAATGGAAACGTTTGCGTGGCGAGAACGCTCTCCGCTTCTTCCGCGCTAGCGACATCGACGACTTCGTGTCCACGCTGCTCGATCAGCCTGCGCAGATTTCTGCGGCTGCCGGGATGATCTTCAACCAGGAGAATTTTCATACAAAGACGGATTGCGGACGGCTCGGTTGCAGTCGAGCGCACGCTTCCGGCGCCATGCGCGGCACAACACCACGGTTCGTCATTAATTAGAGAGCAGGTTGACTGCCAGAGGCGGCTGGGATGTGGTCAAAAGCGCTTCGAGGACCACTGAGGCAAGATCGACATAGTGGAACGGGGCCTCTCTTGCGTTGCTCGCGCCCTCTGCTAGATACAGCTTTTTCGCTCCTCCAATCCAATATCATGCGCGCCTTCCGAGTACTGCTCTTTCTCGCCCTCATTCCTCTCCAGAGCATGACCGGCCAAGGCAATCGCGCCGTGCCGGCTGCGGAGAAAACAAAGTCCGATGGCGCCCCTGCGGCCCCGACTCCGGCAGAGCCCTCGCTCACTTTCAACTTCGTGCATGTGGACGGCCCCAACATCGCGATGACCTTTGACGATGGCCCGAACGATAAACTCACGCCGAAACTTCTCGATCTTCTCGCTCTGCATCACATTAAGGCCACGTTTTTTGTGCTGGGCGAGCTGGTGGCAACTTATCCGGAAATTGTCCGGCGCGCCGCCCGCGAAGGTCACGAGATTGGAAATCATTCCTGGTCTCATCCGAATCTCGCCAGACTTTCCGATGAAGGCGTGCGGCAACAATTGCAGAAGACCGATGATGCGATCAAAGCCGCGACCGGGACCCGACCAACTCTGATGCGCCCGCCATACGGCAATTTAACGGCGCGACAGAAACGATGGGTGCACGATGATTTCGGCTACAAAATTATTCTCTGGGATGTCGATCCACTCGATTGGAGAAGGCCCGGGCCTAAAGTCGTTTGCAGTCGCATTGTTAAAGAAACGCGGCCCGGCTCGATTGTTCTTTCGCACGACATTCATCCGGGCACGATCGAAGCGATGCCCGCCACGCTCGAGCAACTGGAAGC
>CATPCN010000262.1 GCA_955652855.1 uncultured Chthoniobacterales bacterium
ATCTTGAAGCGACGCATTCTTCCGCGCTCGAGTTTGTCACACTCGAAGAATTAAAAGCCCACGCGATCCAAGGCTGACGAGCGCGCAACAAACTGCGCTGTCATCCCGAGTCGCGCAGACGGCGAGGGATCTCACACAAGGTCCAATTATCGACCATAACAGTCGGTGTGATCGAAGCTTCGTGTGCGAGGTCCTTCGCGTTCGCTCAGGATGACACCAAGAGAAAAGCGCACCACGCCACGATTCAATTCTGGAAAAACGACGGGGTTGCGCTCATCGTATCGACGATTTGAAACTGCCGTTCAGCCTTTTCCTGGCACTTCGTTATCTCAAACCGAAGCGCACTTTCGTCTCGATCATCACGCTCATTTCTATCCTGGGCGTAACGCTCGGCGTGACCGTTCTCATCCTCGTCATTTCGGTCATGACCGGATTCGATCGCGAGCTGCGGCAGAAGGTTATTGATTTCGACGCACACATTCTTGTCAGCACGCACGACATCCTGCGCGATTGGCGCGCGCTCAAGACAAAGATCGACAATACACCCGGCGTGGTTGCGACCGCGCCTTACATTCAAGGGCCGGTCATCGTCGAATTTCAAAATCATCGGCTCGCGCCCATGATGCGCGCGGTTGACCCAGAGCAGGAGGAGAAAGTCATTCCGCTGCGCAAATTCATAAAAAAAGGCGCGCTCGACCTTGATGGCGAATCGGCCGTCCTCGGCATCGAGCTCGCGCGGCAATTGCAGATCGATGTCGGCGACAAGCTCACGGTCTATTCACCGGGAAATCTTGGCGAGATTCTCGACGAAATTAAAAAGCTCGAAAACGCAAAAGGCGCGGACGAACACAAGGCGATCAACAAATTGCGCGAAGTGGTTTTGCCGAAAGAGCTGACTGTTACCGGCATTTTCGAAACCGGCCATTTTAGTCACGACTCGGAATTTCTACTCGTGCCGATTTACATCGGTCAGGAGCTTTACGGTCTTGGAGATGCATTGCACGGCATCACCGTTAAAACCAACGACCCGTACAGCGCGGCGCGCGTGAAAGAGGCGATCGAACCGTTTCTCGAGCCGCCGCAATACGCGCAAACCTGGATCGAGATGAACAGTCAGTTTTTCGAGGCAGTACGACTCGAGCGCACGGTTATGTTTTTTCTTTTGTTCTTCATCGTGGTGGTAGCGGCGTTTGGAATCATGAACACGCTCATCACCGTGACCGTGCAAAAGACGCGCGAGATCGGCATCATGAAAGCGATCGGCGCGAATATTTGGCAAATCGTCTGGGTTTTTCTCGGTCAGGGCATGGTGGTCGGTTTGTTCGGAACTCTCACCGGCCTCGGTCTTGGAATAACGCTGATTCGCTATCGGAACGAATTCAGTCATTGGCTTGCATCGACATTGCACATCGAAATCTTTCCGCGCGAAGTCTATCAATTCTCGCAGATCCCGGCGGAAGTCGTGCCGCATGACGTTGCGATCATTTGCATCAGCGCCTTTGCGATTTGCTCGGTCGCTGCGCTCATTCCCGCCTATTTTGCTGCGCGCCTCGATCCGGTGAAGGCGTTGCGCTACGAGTGATGTTATTTGTGCGTCAGAATAATGGTGCCGCACTCGTGATAATCGAACGGATCGCCGCCAAGATGCGCGGTCTGATTGTAGTTTTCGTCGACCCAACGCAGGATCAGCTTCCCGTTGCCCTCTGCTTCGCCGTAACGCTGAATGCCGTATTCCTGCAGGTTGCGACTGATAATCACGACCACGTCGGGGGGTTGACGATTTAATTGTCCGACAATTTTTTCTTCACCGCCCGATTCCGTGACAGCGGAAAAAAAGATGAACGGCGCGACCCTGCTCGGAAGCCGCGCGAGATAATTAATCATTACGCCTTCAGGCAACACGAGGAGCGTTCGACCGATGGCTTCCTTGTGGAGCCCTTCGCTAATCATGCTCACCATTTTTCCGGTCGGCTCGATTTGTTCCGGGAAAGCATAAAAGCGATCTAGGCCTTCGCCGACGGCGAGCGTTTTTATTTGCAATTGCCTAACCGATTGGCTCGCCAGCATGACGATGCCGGGAATAATTAACGCGAAAATCCCGATCAACAGAACGGCGCGGCCTTTTCTGCGCAGCTGAAGTCGGCGCGGCAGCTCCTCAATTAAAACGGCTGGAATGACGACCCCTGCCAGCGCTGCTTGATAAAAGCCGAATTGATAGATTCGTCCGTTCAGAATCATGCGAGCCATCAGGGCCGCGGCGAGAACGGCGATCAGCCGTCGCGTAAGATCGCCATAGTTACTTTGCTGCACGGCTTGAATTGCGAGATACAACAAAACGAGACCGAGCAAACAACGACCGATCTCATTCCAATTCACGACAGAGTATGCAAGCGACGCCATTCCGCCGGCGACCGCTGTTCCGAGCAAGATCGACAACCAACGTTGTCGAAGCCTTTCACTCGCCCACGCTGTTCCGGCGATTAGCCCAATGAGAACGCAAGCAACGAACGTCGCGAACAGATGCTGCTCGAAATGTTTCCACGGTTGATCGAAACCGAGAAACCCAATCTGAATGTTGTCGCCGGTAAAACGCGTCGTTCCCACTGCGGAAAGCCATCCGCGACACGCGATTAAAAGCGCTTGGTGAAAAGGAAAAAAGTTCGAGAAGTAGGCCGTAAATCCCGCTGTGGGAAGAAGCGCGCCAATCGTCCACGCCGCGATCGCGTTCGCGCTTGAGCGGGAAGAAGATCGACATTTTTCAATGACTGCAACGGTCGTAACCGCACCGGCGGCGAACAGAATTTCTGGTTTTAGCAAAGCAGTCAGACCGAGAAGCGTTCCGGCGAAAAAACTGCGAAGCGGTGTCGCATCTTCTACCCATCTCACGAGGAGGAACGTGAGAAGTAAACAAAGTAAGAGACCGTGCGTGACTTCGTGGCAATACGGCGTGGCGTAGTTGTAATTGCCGATGCCGACAAATTGCGAAAACCCGAACAGAACAATGAAGATCGCGCATGCCGCCAATGCCGAATTAATCCCCCAAGCGCGACGACAAAGCAGATAAAGTATCGTCACGATGGTCGCGAACACGATGAGGTTCGCCGCGACCAGAACCATCAGGCCCGGTTTGAAGAGGAGGAAAATTAGCGCGTTAAAATATTTCGAAAGCGGACCGTAGAAACAATCGACATCGCGATATAAGACAGCGCCATTGGCCAAACGCCACGGAGTGTAGAGCTCCGTTCCAAAATCGATCAGCGGGTCGGGCCATTTTCGCCATGAGAATGCAAGAAACATTGACGTGAGACCGGCGAGAGTGATGAGCCCCGCAATTTCTCCCCAATGAAATCCCTTACGCCTAATCGTGGCGTTTGATTGTCTGTCGGTCATGTGCTCGCTTCGGATTCGGTTGTGATCGAACGAAATCTTAACATGAGTAGCTAGCACGCCGCGTATGTCGATGAAACGGGTTTCGAAATTTTGGCAGCGAGATTGGGTCCTCGCGCTCGCCTTGTTCGCCGCGACGCTGATCGCTTACTCACCAGCGTGGAATGGGAAGCCGATCTGGGACGATGACGAGCATCTTACGAAACCGGAATTGCGTTCGTTGCATGGGCTCGCGCAAATTTGGACGCACGTCGGAACGACGAACCAATATTATCCGCTGGTCCACACGGTCTTTTGGATCGAGCACCGACTTTGGGACGATTCCTATGTCGCTTATCACTTGGTCAACATCGCTCTCCATGTTGGTTCGGCTCTGCTGTTGATCAAAATTCTAAGCGAACTGAAAGTTCCCGGAGCCTGGCTCGCCGGAGCTATTTTCGCATTGCATCCAGTGCAGGTGGAATCAGTGGCGTGGATGTCGGAACTGAAGAACACGCTCTCGACGGTCTTCTTTCTTTCTTCGGCATTGCTCTATTTAAGATTCGATCGCACACGAGATCGGTCGGCCTATTTCGTCGCGCTTGGTTTGTTTCTACTCGGCCTTTTGTCGAAAAGCGTTATCGCGGCCTTACACGCGACCATGTTGGTGGTTCTCGGGTGGAAGCGC
>CATPCN010000263.1 GCA_955652855.1 uncultured Chthoniobacterales bacterium
CCACAACGTAGAGCCCGCACGGCGTGACCAAATAGTAGCCAATTGTCATGAGACCTACGGGCCAGGACACGCCCGCGATGCCGATGAGAATGAAAAAGACACCAACCAACGATGCGAGCAATTTCATGTGTGGCCTAACGAGACACAAGATCAGCTACCGCGCCCGAAAGCGCGCGTGGCTGCAGGTTAAAGGTTGTAGCTACGCAACGCGGGGAAACAGAACGGGGCGCGGTTAGCTGCATCGCCTGGTTATTCGTTTCGGTGTGCATGTGTCACCGCTCCGGAAAGCTGCAGCGCGCGAAACAACGAAAGTAGGACGGCAAACTTTAGCACCAGACGCAGCCTGTCTGCAATAAGCCAGTGGTGCGTTAGCGTGGATGCAGTCGACCCGCTGACGTCGCGAGCGACATGGAGCATGAGGACATCGTTGATCGGATACACGTAAAGAACGGTGCCTACGATTATAACCAGCTGGATACCCAACGCCGTGAGCAGCCAGCGACGCAGTGACTGCGCACGCCATTGCAGAATCACTGCCGCAATCAGGCAAACGAGCGCGAACATGAAAAACGGATTCAAATGGAATCGGCGTAGTGCCTCATAGTGCGCACGGTCGCCAAAGTAGCTCTGCAGCGAGGTCGGCGGCGATGCACTCCAGATCGGGTCGATGACGATCATCTGGAAAACGTTGCCGCCGACACTAATTGCGACGGCAAGCGCGACAACCCAGATGCATGCGGTGCCTGTGCGAGCTCGTATCATACGCCTAACGAGAATTAGATTGCAACTTGCAGTCTATTTCTGGACCACACGAGGCAAGAGTGCCGACAAAGGCTGCAACGAAAAGGGTCATCTTTCCTCCAAATTCGGAATCTAACGCCCCGGCGGACGTAAGGGCTGGCGAGTTGCAATCTATCTCTTGCCTGCACGAGGGAAGACGGGCTACAAAGGCTGCAAGATGACCATCCCTCCCAAACCACCCAAACTGCTTGATCGGGTCCGGTCGAGCCTCCGCACAAACCGCTACAGCCCGCGAACGGAACAGGCATACGTCGATTGGATTAAACGCTACATCCGATTTCATGGCGTTCGGCACCCGCGGGAAATGGGGGCAGAGGAAGTGAAGGCTTTCCTCAGCCATTTGGCAACTGAAATGAAAGTTGCGGCGTCGACTCAAAATCAGGCGTTCTCGGCGTTGTTGTTCCTCTACCAACAAGTGCTGAAAGAGCGGCTGCCGTGGATTGATGACATTGTCAGATCGAAGCGACCAAAAAAAGTGCCCGTTGTGTTCACGCAAGAAGAAGCGCGGGCGGTTCTTTCGCGCATGACTGACACACCTCGCCTCATGGCACATTTACTCTACGGCAGCGGGCTGCGGGTAATGGAGTGTGTGCGCTTGCGGGTGAAAGATGTCGATCTGGGCTATCTCCAAATCACATTGCGCGACGCAAAGGGCGGACGTGATCGGCGGACAATGGTGCCGGTGTTTTTAGTTGAAGCATTGCGCAAACAGATCGCCAAAGTCGCTGAACTTCACCGCGAAGATTTAAGCGCCGGGGCCGGAGAAGTGAACTTGCCCTTCGCGCTTTCACGGAAATACCCGAACGCCGCCAAGGAACTCGGCTGGCAATATCTGTTTCCCGCGTCGCGACGAACCAGTGCAACGGACCCAATTAGTGGGCGCACGTGGGAGCAGCGTCACCATATCGCCATTGTTCTCGACGGAGGGCGATCGAATCGAGATGATTGGTGCATAAGTCTGCCTCGCGTCGCCTATGTCCGCTGAGAATAAACCGGATCTTCATCTCGAAATCGCCCATGTCCTATTCATCGACGTGGTCGGTTATTCCAATCTGCTGGTCGATGAACAAACCGAGACACTCCAGCTTCTGAATCAGATTGTTCGCGGAATGGCCGAGTTTCGCACTGCCGAAGAGAAGGGCGAGTTGGTCCGACTCCCCACGGGAGACGGGATGGCATTGGTTTTTTTAACCAAGCCTGAAGCCCCGGTGCAATGCGCCTTGGAGATGAGCAAAGCGATTAAAAGTTATCCCGAGCTACAGCTTCGGATGGGAATCCATAGCGGCTCGGTTAGTCAAGTGAGCGATGTCAATGACCGTTCAAACGTGACCGGTGCCGGAATCAACATGGCGCAGCGGGTGATGGATTGCGGCGACGCAGGGCATATTCTTCTTTCCCAGCGCGTCGCGGAAGACCTAGCGCAATACCGGCAGTGGCAATCGCGCCTGCACGATCTCGGCGAATGCGAAGTGAAACACGGCGTCCGTGTCCACGTCTTCAACCTCTACACCGACGAGGTTGGAAATCGCGACGTGCCTGCAAAGCTCAAGCCGATAGCGCCGGAACCGGCGGCAGCAGCGATCGTCACTTCTGTGGGTACGAGCGCACGAAACAAGCACGGGCTGATTGCTGCGACGATTTTGTTGCTGATTGCGCTGGCATTAGGATTTGGTTTTTGGGTCGCTTCTCACCGGGCAGCGCCGCCCCCGGAAGGGAAACCCCTTGATTTGGCTGCACTAGCAGAGAAAGCCCGCGGCTCGGTTGTTCTAATCTGGGGCTACGATGCAGCGGGCGAATTAATTCAGACGGGTTCCGGATTTTTTATTTCTTCTAACGGGCGTTTGGTGACCAACGCTCACGTTATTGGGGGGATAGCAAACGCCCAGGCAAAGCTGGAAGGCGGCGCGATCTATAATATCGAAGGCGTGCTCGCGTCGTCCTCAGAACTGGACCTCGCTGTGCTGAAAGCAGACGCTCGTGACGTGCACGTTCTTCTCGTAGCGCACGAGTCAACCCCACCTCAGCCGGGTACGCGCATCGCCGTTATCGGCAGTCCATTGTCGTTGGAAGGTTCGTTATCGGAAGGAATCGTCTCTGCAAACAGGCCCGTGCAGGATGCAAGTTGGCTCCAGATTAGCGCGCCGATTTCGCCTGGTTCCAGTGGATCACCAGTTCTTGACCGACGCGGGATGGTGATTGGCGTCGCCACTCTAATAGCGGACCAAGGTCAAAATCTAAACTTGGCCCGATCGTCCCGCGACTTGTGGAATTTTCTAGAAACGATTGATCCGGGTGCTAAGCCACGACCGTTGGCAGATCGAGCGGCGTTGGAGAAGGACCGAATATTGTCAGACCCGGACTTCATTGCTGCGAGAAGTGCAAACGAGCGCGGAGATGGTGCCGCAGCGCTCAAGTTGCTGAGTCCGGTTGCACAACGTTATCCTGGTGATGCGCGCCTGTTGTTTCAATTTGGTCTAGCCAACGAGACGCTTGGTTTATACGACGAGGCTTACCAAGCCTATCGTGCGTACATCAATATCGAGCCAACTGACCCGGCAGCATGGCGCCATTTAGCCATTGTGGAGGCCAACCTTAAAGACCTGGGAGACGAGGCGATTAACGCCTTCAAACAAAGCTTAAAGATGAAGCCCGATGCGGACACATGGCGCATGCTCGGGAATTTGTACCGCAAACAAGGACACTCTGATCTCAGCAAAGAGCCGTACGCCAAAGCTAAGGCCCTCGAAGAACGCCCTGTTTACGTGGTTATTGCTCCCGAAGGCAAAGGGCTAAACATTCGCTCCGACCACAGCGCCAAATCGCCAATTATCCAGAAGTTACAACATGGAGATCGGGTTTTCTTGGAGGAAGGCAATGTCCGCAACGAAGATCCGCCGCACCCCACAACGTGGCAAAAAGTGACGACCATGGATGGGGCCACGGGATGGATCAATTTTGATTATATTACGTCCCAGGATCTTTCGAAATCTGTCGAAAAGAAAGACGCAAACCAAAGCAGCACGCCCGTCGTCTCTGAATCACCTGCGAGCACGCCAGCAACAACAGACCCAGAGGTTAGGCAGCTTTTCGAAAAATGGCTGAGTGTGAGCAACGCTGGCGACACGGAACAGGAAGCATCCTTGTACGCGGAACCGGCTGATTATCTTGATTTGGGCAGCCTCACTCGTCAGCAGCTTGTCCAAGAGTTGCAAAAGGATCGGCAGCGGTGGCCACAACAGCACTACGCCTCTTTGAAACCGTCATTGATCGACAAAACTGGCGATTCTGAATGGCGGGCGACGTTCGACATCAATTTTGACGTGCGCGACCCTTCAAGCCACAAGCAAGTCACGGGGACGGCAACTCTCACGTGGATTGTTCGCAAACGCGTGTCTGGCGGAGTCGAGATCGTGTCTTCGAAAGAACAGGTTACAAGCAGAACGCGGCACGACCTCAAACGCGGCGGCGATGAACGTTAACCTAAAACACGTATGAAACATCATTCACTCTCACTGACTCTGCTCAGCATTTCATTTCTGCTATGTGGATGCGCTGGCTCGGCGATGCAAGTCAGCGCTCATAAATATCCAGCCGTTAGTCCCGGGGCTGTTCAAGTTCTTTATCAGGAACCGGCCAGACCATACGAAGTCATCGCGCTTGTCGATCAACAGGGAAGCGGTTTTGACTTCTCTGCCGATAGTACCATTGCGGGGCTTAAGGAACAGGCCGCGAAAGTCGGAGCAGATGCGGTGATCATCACTTTAGCACGACCGATGAGGGTAGCGGAGTATGCGCACACGAGCGGCAAAGCCATTAAGTGGACAGAGCATTGAAGATCAGAGATCAAGCTGAAGCCGTTCATCTGACTATTCAATCGCTCACTCCAACAGACAACGTCGTAACGGAGCGGCCAGCGGTTGGCTGCAGCGCCTGGTTAGGTCTTGTTGCAGAGTGCATACCACGTTGGTCGCGAAGTGGTGGACCGGACGCTATTTATTAGTCTCCACCGTTTGCAGGGTCTCCTCACGAGCGTGCGAACGTCATACGTTTCGGCAAACGTTTTAAGGCCGCGCTCCAGAGGTGAAATAGTCTTAGGGGTTGCTCCCCGGGCGGCTTCGATAGTGTCCTCTCACGTAAGTGCCGTCTTTGCGATAATAGCCCCGAACCGGAACGGTTTTCGGTATCCCGTTTTTGTTAAGCTCGCCGTAGTAACTTCCGCTCTCCGCGGTCTGTCTCGCGGCGATCTGTGGTATTGGCGTCGCCTGTGAGAGAGCAGATTGCGTCGAAGTTGTCGGACTAACAGCTTTGGAAGCAACCGGCAGATTCGACGTGGCGCTTGCGGGCGGCGTCGCTGCGACATTCTGGTATTTTTGCTGCGTTTCTTTGGATAGGCAGCTGAAAGGCAGCGTTAGAGTGCCATACTTCGTCTGGATAACTAAGAAAACTCCGGGTTGAACGGCAGTGACCTGCACGTCCTTGAAAACTTCTCCAGTGGTCGTCCTTACATCTTCCCCGAGGGCGAGCGTGGCAGATATGGAAAGCGCGAGGACGAAGGAAAACCTCACGAGCTGCTGCAAGAAGAGCGGCAAGGACGTTACGTAAATTTAAGCTGATTTAGAGTTTAAGATAGCTGCAAATATCTGCGGGTCAGCCTTCACGGCTTATGAAAATCCACGGGTATGTTGGCAGTCTCCAACACTGCGCCGGACTCATTGAACACGCGAACAACCACCGCATGTTGAACGGATGTAAATACCCCAAGTTTGCATGACATATAGTTATTCATGGTAACCCAAGAGGAAACGACCGAGCTTGGGGCTTATGACCTCCCAATCGGCCATCGACCAAATGATTCAACAGCACAAACTCCATGAAGCGAAGGAATGGAGTTTAACTCGACCCGAAGGCGTTCCAGTCATACTCCTCGACCTGTTTCCGGGAGATCAACACGATGTTCGCGCTTTTACCGATGACAATAAACACACGTGGCTGTTGTTCGATAAATCAAACCGCTACGTACTCAAATACGATCCATCCCGCTAAACAACACGACGTGCGCAAAGCCACTCGTCAGGCGACCACGACGACTACGACGGGAATTTAATCGTCGCTATGAACGTTGACGTTGACGCCCGGGTGGAAGGGATTTTGATGCAATTGATGCTCTTTTTCTAAACCGTAAGAAACGACCCGGCCATTTTGGAAAACGATGGCTGAATCGCTGACGGTGCGATTCCAACTCCACCCGCCCTGATCCCACGTCGTTTCTTTGTAAATCCATTTTTCTGTTGAGACGCCTACACGAAGTGGCTCGCGCGGACGGACGACAAAGGGGTGAGCAACGCGTACAAAGTAGCGGCGAACCTAGTACGAGTTGCGAAGAGCGTGGGTCCGCAGAGCGTTAGGGCGGCGCACGAACTTCGCCAAGCCACTGAAACCGGACAATAAAAGCTAAGCCTTGAGCCGCCATTGAATCGGCCGAAAGATGCCTGCTAACAGGCTGAAAAGCTGAAAATACGTACAGAACAGCGGAAACATAACGCCCGCGCCGAACGCGTGTAAGCAAGAGCAGCTTCCCAACTAGCGACAAGCTGAAAATACGCACAGAACAGCGCTAATTTATTGCGGACGTACCTAATGAAAACGAGCACGTTATTTGGCTCGACGGCGTCCAACTCCCCGGTTACCGTGTACAGAAATGAAAGCGCAATTATTGGCGCTGTTTGCGATTGGCGCGGCCATCGTACA
>CATPCN010000264.1 GCA_955652855.1 uncultured Chthoniobacterales bacterium
CTGCAATTCGCGTCGAGACGTTCACCTCATTACGTGCCGACTATTGTTCCGCTTTCTTCATCTCCTTGCCGCAACAGCAGCGCGGGTTCTGGTCACCGCCTTTACCCGGCGCAGCGGCCTTCGTCACTTGAATTTCGCAGCCACATTCAGGATCGGGGCAGCGATAAATTTCGCCTTGTTTCAATGCCATTGTTTTTCACCTCCTGTCTTTCCACTCGATCAGCCTACACCTTGGAGTCTAGTGCAAGGTCAAAGAGAATTTTCCCGCTGTAGAATTCTATCCCGCAGGCGAACAGCAGCCCGGTTCTCTAACACACCGGCAGCCCAGCACACCAACGCACGCGCCAACCCCAGGAGCGACTAAATAAATCCACAGGTGTTGCACGTGCCCCGAAACTACAGCTGGCGCCAACGATCGAGCCGGGTTCATCGACGCGCCGCAAATTGGACCCGCGAACATCGCCTCCAAGCCAATGACCGCACCGACCACAATTCCGGCCGTGATTCCTTTTTCTGCCGCACCCGTCGAGACGCCGAGAATCACAAACATCAGAACCGCGCTGAGAATTAATTCGAGAATAAACGACTGCGTTACAGAACCGGCCGGCACTGTCGCTCCCAGCATTACGTTTTGCGGAAACAAAATCCGCAAGATGCCGCTGGCAGCGAACGCGCCGGCGCACTGACTCACAGCGTATGGAACGACCTCGCGAAGCGGAAATCGCCGCGCCGCAAAGAATCCCAAACTAACTGCGGGATTTAGGTGCGCGCCCGAGATGTCGCCAACAGTGTAAATCATCGCGAGCACGATCAAACCGAAGGTGAGCGCAATTCCGATGTGCGTAATCGCACCGGCGCTCGCTTCATTGATTACAATTGCGCCTGTTCCCGCGAACACGAGCGCGAATGTGCCAAACGCTTCCGCGGTATATTTCCGCAAGGACGATGCTGCCTCCGGTCTTAAGCGCGATTCGTGCAATTTCAGTACCCGAAAAAGGAGAACACTAACCAGCGTCAGGCACACTGTAATCGCTGCTGCCGTTACCGACTCGCGCACGATCCCCAATCGGAACAGAAGCACTGCGGAAACAAGCGCCCCTGTCATCTGGCCAATGCCGAGCATGACCCGGAAGATCGCCCACAAAAGAACCGCCGGCTCCGAACTTTTCACCGAGAAGGCTCAATCACACAGTGCTCCTCACAAAACGAATCAATCTTAGCGTGAATTTGGTCACGAACGGCGCGCGTTTTCGTTAAGCGTTCCTCGCGCGTGCCGGTGAATTTCGAAGGATCGTCAAACGGCCAGTGCAGTCTCGTTGTCACGCCTGGAAAGATCGGGCAGCCTTCCGCTTCAGCTTCGCTGCAAACGGTCACGACAAATTGGAACATCTGGCCTGACTTCCACACATCGAAAACGCGCTGAGTCTTGTTTTCCGATATGTCGATGCCGCGCTCTTGAAGCACTTCGACAACCAGAGGGTTCAGAGTCCCAGGCTCAAGGCCAGCGCTCTGAGCCTCGAAGAACTCGCCGCAGGTCTTGTTCAACAGCGCCGCGGCCATTTGGCTGCGCGCGCTGTTATGAACGCAAATAAACAGGACTTTTCGCTTTCGCATTTGTTCTCCTTTCAGATGCGCCGCGTTCAAATAGGCTGCGCGGCTCACAGCAGCTTTTCCGAAGTTTCACAAGTTTTTGCAGATCCCGTTTGAAAACCGCGTCAGTTTGAACGCAGTCCTGGAGGCATTTCAGATTTTTCTCTAACTCACGCGCGCGATCAGTCGGCAACGAATAGATGATCCAATTTTGCTCCCGGTCCCTCACCACCATGCCCCTGCTCCGCAGGTAGGCCAGATGTTTTGAAATTTTGACCTGCGGCTCACCGAGAATGTCCTGGAAATGACACACACAGAGCGGCGATTTCGTCAGAAGATTGAGAATGCGCAACCGCGTGCGGTCGCAAAAGCATTCGTAAATCTGAATGAGATCCATCGCGATTAGCAGCAATCCGTCGACGCCGCACAGCAATTGTCGGCCGTTTTGCTCGCGCGCCGCTCGCGCGCGCGACATTGCGTCCGCCCTCGCTCCAACATGAGGTTGAGATGCTCACCCTCTGCCTTCGCTTCCGCGATGGGATATTGCGAAATGACACAACAATCGTATTCCACGGCCACATCCAAATCCGCGCTCGGAAGCACGCGATTGCCGAGCTTTAGGATCTTTGCGAAACCATCCGACCGTAACCGATGATCCGTGTCATCTCCCACATGCGTTTGCAGCACGACCTTTTCCTCTCTTCCCGTGAGTCCGCCGCAGTCGACGAAGTTCCTGACGACATGGCCTACTTCGGTCACGTGCGCATGAGCCGGAATCAACTCGCCATCCGGCAAAACAAATCGCGGGAACGTGTTCCAATGTCTTTCCAGCACGTTCTGTAATTCAACCAGCTTCATCCTCAACCTATATGCCTACACGGGTATGTAGTCAATCGCACGAAACCGACGAACCCAGCTCGTCCCGTTCACTCGCAGCGCAGGCGCGCCACTCAGCTCGTACTACAGCGCGAACGGCATCTCGATTTTACTGCTCGCTGTGCACCGTAAAGGTATTGCTCGCTGCGCTGTGCTCCACCTTGACTGTGCTCGCTTCGCAAGGGGAGGGTCTTTATCGGTTCGCGTTGCGGAAGCAGTTGCTGTTTTTAAATCATTGTTCACGCACTATCGTGCGAGCGAAATTCGTCGAAGTTCTTGCGCGATATGCGCTTTCACTCTTTCGAGTTCTTCCTGCGGCACTGGCCGGCCTTCCCTTTTTTCAATGAGATGATCGAGTAGGATCTTTCGCCGGCGGCCTTTACGCCGATCGGCGAGGGTTTTCCGAGTCAGCTTCCGCTGC
>CATPCN010000265.1 GCA_955652855.1 uncultured Chthoniobacterales bacterium
CGGCGGACGTTCGAGCTCCGCACATTGATTGTGCCGCACGAATGAAAATCATCGCGATCGCGAATCAAAAGGGCGGAGTCGGAAAAACAACGACCGCCGTGAATCTTGGATGCGCCCTTGCCGAGCGCGGGCTTCGCATTTTACTGATTGATCTCGATCCGCAAGCCAACGCCACGAGCTCGCTCGGATTGCAAGGTCTCGAAGGTGAAAGTCTTTATGAACCGCTGCTCGGTGGCGCGTCCGTCGTGGAGAAAATTTTGCCGACTCGGCTCGAGCGCGTCTTCATCATTCCGGCGGATCTCGATCTTGCTGGCGCCGAAGTCGAGATCGCGCGCTTGGAGGATCATCTCACGCAGCTGACGCGAACGCTCGCGCCGCTTCGGGTCGACAACACTTTCGATTTTGTACTTCTCGATTGCCCGCCGTCGTTAGGCATTTTGATGACGAACGCGCTCGCTGCCGCGGATGAATTGCTCACGCCTATTCAATGCGAATATTTCGCGCTCGAAGGGCTCGTCAAAATTGTGCGCGTTGTCGAACAGATCCGCGATTCCGGCGCCAACCCCGAGCTTCAAATCGGCGGCATTATCATGACGATGTTCGACAGTCGCACGAATTTGAGCGCGCAAGTCGTGGCCGAAGTGCGCGAACATTTTTCTTCGAATGTTTACAATACGATCATTCCGCGCACGGTGCGGCTGAGTGAAGCGCCCAGCTTCGGCAAATCGATTTTGGAATATGATGCCAATGGCCCCGGCGCTCGCGCGTATCGCATGCTCGCGAGCGAGTTCATCCGGCGGCATGCGTCGTCGCCTGCCACTGCTGGCGATTAATCGCGAACACGAGGGGCATGTTGGTCGGCGATTACGAAGATGCTGCAGGCAAACCTTTTGTCGGGCCGGCAGGAAAAATTATGGACCGCGCGCTGGAAGAAGCGGGCATCGATCGAGACAAAGTCTATGTGACGAACACGGTCAAACATTTCAAATGGGAACCGCGCGGCAAGCGTCGGATTCATCAGAAACCAAACTCGCGCGAAATCGCGGCCTGCCGGCATTGGCTGGAAGCGGAATTGCGTCTCGTTAAGCCGAAGTTACTTGTCTGTCTGGGCGCGACCGCCGCGCAGGCAATCTTCGGTCCGTCGTTTCGCGTCACGCGTGAGCGCAGTAAAGTTTTGTCGTCAAAGTTTGCGCCGAAAGTTGTCGCGACGGTTCATCCTTCATCATTACTTCGACAACCTGACGAAGAATATCGGGAGCGGGAATACGCGCACTTCGTGGCAGACCTGCGCGTAAGCGTTAAAAGCCGCCGGTATTTCGATCTTGTGATTGTCGATCTAACTCCGAATTACGGCTTGGCTGATGCGGACGGAGAAGGAGAGGCGGAGGCAGCAGCGCTGCTGCTCTTCGATTTCTTCGACTCCGCTGACGCCGTCTTCGGGCCGAGCTTCACGGCCTTGGCTTCGCAAGTGCCATCAGTATTTTTCCAGTACGAGCCGCGGACTTCCTCTTTTTCCGTCACGTCTGCCATGGTGGCGGGACTTCCGGCTTTCGTAATCAAGGTTTTGTCCGTGATTTTAAAAACGCGGGACGATTCCTTGCTCGCGATTGTGAACGTTTTCGCGCTCTGATCCACAGCGGAGATCATTCCGTGATATGGAAGCGGGCGTTCCGATTTTGCCGCGGAAGCTGTCGGAGATGCCGACGCCGAAGTCGATGCGGATTTCTTTTCGGCTGCAAAAGAAGTGAATGGCGCGCAGAACGCAAGAGCTGCGATGCAAGCGCCGGTGATGAGATGTGATTTATTTTTCATAGTTTTTTGTTTGTTTCTGGCTCGGGGTCGTCATTGACCTGAATTGATTGACGACAAGGTCGAAAGTTTTGTTCAGAGGATTTGCGAAGTCGAGTGGAATAGCATCGAGATTTCGTGCCTGCGAAATTCAAACATTTGTGGAGGTAAGGGGATTCGAACCCCTGGCCTTCTCATTGCGAACGAGACGCTCTACCAACTGAGCTATACCCCCGAACTCTTTCACTTGCCGAGGCTTAACCTGTGAAACCTAGGTTCCTGTTTAACCTGTGGGTCCACCCGTTTTGCCCCCCCGATGATTTTCGGAGAGTCCACTGCTGTCCCGAAAAGTCAGGGTTGAACGATGTAAACGTCAGCCTTCGCCGCGCGTCGCACCGCTCACCTGCGAGGGAAAAGTATCCAGGTGGAGCGGGATTCATCAAGTGAAAAGGGTCGCCATGATACATCAGTACTATGTAACGCAATTCAACGCCTTGAAGCGAGCCTCATTAACAAAGCCCGAAGGTTCGAGCCCCGTAGGCTTCGAGATTTTTGTATTACCTTAATGTTTGATCATGCTGCGATCGACAGGATTGCGTCTCGATCGTGTGGCAACGCACGCTTCAGGCCCACTAATCCTTTTGTGTGTTGCGGACGTTGACCTTTTCGAGGTGCACACCGTCCGGCGTTTCGCGCAGGCGCATATGTTCGCTCAGGGAAAAAGAGTGTGACCTTGCACGGTTACCACGTTGTGCCACGCCTTCGACCTTGATGAGAATATCGCCATCATTACTCACCTGATCGATCTCCATCCGCAGATCTGTGGAAGGCGGCCGTTTTTTGATAAAGGCAAAGGTTTGTTTCTCGACTTCCGTTCCGAGATCGACAACGCCGGCAAGCTTCAGACCGGCGACAATTTTTCCCGCGTGGCAATCGTCATAATGGTCTTCCTGAGTGTAGAGCTGGACGAAAACGGTCGAATCTGGCGACCACGTCACGTCGCATTCGCGAAAACCGTAAACCTTCCAGTCCCGAAGGCTGCGTTTCACCGTGTAAAAATATTCTGAGCCGGTCTCACCCAGGATTTTTTGAGTGGAAAGATCGACAACAAAGTTGCGCAAACCTTCGACGTCTTCCAAATCGAACACCTCCCCGCCCGAGCCATCTTTATCGCGAAAGTTATCCCAGTTGATTTTCTCGCCCGAGAACCCGAGTGCGATCGCATAGCGGCCATCCGGTGAAGAAGTGCCGTGAGTCATGCGAAACTGGTCCTCGTCACCTTTGACATTGGCGAAAGGATCGACATCGGGCTGTCCGAGTTCTTGCATCTCATGGCCGATCCGTTGTGGTCTGTAAAAATAAGGATCTTCTTCCCCGTCCTTGCGCTGATCCGGTGGACGCTTCGCAAGATCGACAACTACATTTGGAACGTGCGCGGTATCGAGCGATTCGCCCGGTTTAAAACGTGCGCTTTTTCGCAGCTCACGAATTAGCATCTCGTCCTGATTTTTTACCTTACCAAAATATTTCCGCGATTCGTCCACTTTAGTACCGCCGTCAGGCACGTGATGAGTCGACCGGCCGAGTTGCGCCTCAATTTGAGAGTAACGCTCCGCCAGGGTCTTCACCTGATCTTCCACCGAGGGTGCAGCGATTGAAGCGCTTCGGATAGTAAACAAGAACAGAAGAACGCAGATACATCAGATTCCCATTTTGTCAGATGGCTCTCATTTTATTTCACAACAAAACGCGGCTATCCGAGGAACGCGCGGTTTCGCATTAGTGCGCACACCCACGGTTTTCAGTGTCTAACATAAATGTCGACCAGCTTAACTCCCTTTTCCGCGCTTGACGAGGTCAGTGTAGAATCCAAAACCGCGCCACAGATCGCGCATGTTCTCTTTATCGACATTGTCGGCATAATCTCGGGAATTGACTGACCGTCCACAACATGAATCTTACAATCTGACTCAATGAAGGAGACCTTTATTGGTGAAGCTATTACGCCGGAGGACGCGTCGTTCTCTGTGTCCCCGATGGCGATGGGGAAACCTGGACTTCCCCGGAAGTTCTCGTGGAAAGGTAGGGGATTCTCTGTAATTGAACTCTTGGAGGAGTGGAAGGATTCCGGTCCCTGTCATCATGGATCTGGCGAGCGCTATGTCCGGAAGCACTGGTTTCGCGTCAGAACGACCGAAGACCTTGAGATGAAAATCTACTTTGAACGACAAGGGCGATCTTGTGGAGGATCGAGATGGCGTCTCTACAGCATCCGAAACACTGAACCAAGTTATTGTGAGCGGTTGGTTGGAGCAATCCACTTCTGTCTGCAAAAGTCAGGGTTGAACGCTGTGAGAATCGGCTCGCGCCTCGGCTCAAAACGTCAACTGCGACGGAAAAGTATCGAGGTGGAGCGGGATTCATCAAGTGAAAAGCGGTCTCAAACCTAGCCCGCCGCTTATGGTTGCGTCGCAAACCAGCTATATTGTCGGCGATGGAAAACAGGCGAAGATGCCTTTTCTGCGGAGGCCCCTGCAATTCCAGGGAGCAGTGCGCTCTTGCTTGCACTCCTTACATGTCATCTAGACGAGGGCGCCAGGTTGTTCACAATCGACTTGCACCTGCTCTTTTGCCTACCATGCTCCAGCGATCATGAATAACCGTGGAGGCGGTACCAACTGATCTTATCTTTTGATGAGTACTATGCTAAACGAGCATTCCGTTAAAGAACTAAAAGCAAATCTGAGAGGCGGAGTGATACAGCCGCACGATAAAGGTTATGATGATGCCTGCAAAGTGTACAATGGAATGATACACAAAAAGCCGCGCCTGATTTCACGTTGTGCGGATGTGGCAGACGTAATCCGGTCTGTAAACTTTGCGAGAGAACATAATTTGCTTCTTGCTGTCCGCAGTGGAGGACATAATGCCGGAGGCTTGGGAATTTGTGATGACGGGCTAGTCATTGATCTCGCGCTGATGAAATACACACGTGTTGATCCCGCAGCTTTCATTGTAACCGTAGGCGCAGGATGTACGTGGGGCGATGTAGATCATGCCACGCATGTGTTCGGACTTGCTACTCCGAGCGGAATTATTTCTACGACTGGTGTCGGTGGATTGACCCTGGGCGGAGGAATCGGACATCTCACCCGCAAGTGCGGGCTAACCATCGACAACCTCCTCTCAGCCGATGCGGTATTGGCTGACGGAAGATTTGTAAAAGCGAATGCGGATGAAAACCCTGACTTGTTCTGGGCTATCCGCGGCGGCGGTGGAAACTTCGGGGTGGTAACTTCTTTTACGTTCAAGTTGCACCCTATTGATACCGTCTATGGCGGTCCGGTGTTGTATGAGCTAAGCGAAACAGCAGACGTGATGAAATGGTATCGCGATTTAATCCACGCAGCTCCGGATGATTTGAATGGCTTCTTTGCTTTTCTCACGGTGCCGCCAGCACCTCCTTTCCCTGAGCATCTTCACATGAAAAAAATGTGCGGCGTTGTGTGGACATATACGGGGACGTTAACGAAATCTGAAGAAACATTTAAGCCCATTCGCGCTTTCAAGAAAGCTGCGCTTGATCTTGTAGGTCCGCTGCCGCAGCCGGCCTTGCAAAGCATGTTCGACGCGCTGTATCCCCCTGGCTTGCAGTGGTACTGGCGTGCAGACTTTGTGAAAGAATTAAGTGATGCAGCGATTGCTCAACACGTCCATTTTGGCTACGCCCTTCCATCCATGCATTCCACCATGCACCTCTATCCGATTAATGGCGCGGCGTCGCGCATAGGGAAAAATGAAACTGCCTGGAGTTATCGCGATGCTACATGGGCGCAGGTAATGGTAGGGGTTGATCCCGATTCGGGAAACAACGACAAGATTATTTCGTGGACGAAGAGTTATTACGACGCGCTGCATCCGTACTCAGCCGGTGGAGCGTATGTAAACTTTTTGATGGATGAAGGAGAAGAGCGCGTGAAAGCAACTTACGGCGATAACTATGAGCGGTTGGTTATTATCAAGAATAAATACGATCCTAATAATCTCTTTCGGGTGAATCAAAACATTAAGCCGAGCAAGAAAAAGTAAGAAACAGTTGTTTCTGCTTAAATTCGTTTTTTTTGCCGGGAAACTTTAGAGTAAAGGGTTTGTAATCTTGTTCTCGCTTAGCCAGCGGCAATTGAATCACACGGAGGAGGATGGATGAATGCTGATGAGATAAGATCCTTGCAGGCACCTCTCAAAGAGCGCTATCGAGAGCATCCCGACACCGCTTTGATCACGCTCCGAGCGGAGGGGCACATCGGTGAGGGTGTCACCTGCAAAATAGAAACCGGGAAAGCGCTCGTCGAAGCGGGGCTTCATCCCGCGACAGGCGGCGAGGGGCAGAGCGCGTGCTCGGGCGATATGTTGCTGGAGGCATTGGTGGCTTGTGCCGGCGTCACCTTACGCGCAGTGGCTACTGCTCTGGGCATCCAATTGCGGGCCGCAACGGTTCGCGCTGAGGGCGATCTCGACTTTCGCGGCACTCTGGGCGTGTCCAAAGATGTTGCCGTCGGGTTCCAGAAGATTCGACTGCACTTCGATTTGGACACTGACGCCAGTGAAGAGCAGTTGATTACGCTGCTCCGTCTAACAGAGCGGTATTGCGTCGTTTACCAGACGCTTAATCACCCTGCCGAGATCGACGTTGTGCATCATGTTACGTCACGGTAAATTTGCCGCGCCGCAAAATCTCTATGCCAACATATATGGACATTCACGAGCTTCAGGGGGTCACCGCAGAGGACGTCGCGAAGGCGCACGCGTGCGATCTCGAAGTGCAGCAGAAGTACGGTGTTAATTATCTCAAGTATTGGGTGAACGAGAGTTGCAGCAAGGTTTTCTGTCTCGTTGATGCACCAAGTGCGGAGGCAGCGAGCCACGTTCACCGTGAAGCCCAGGGGATCGCCGCCGAGAAAATTATTGAGGTACACCCCGAGCTGGTAGAAGGATTTCTCGGCGGCGGCGAAGTGAATCCGTCGGGAGCAGTCCTAATTCCCGGTGGCGCAGCCGATGCACGAGATCCTGGAATCCGAACTGTTTTGTTTACGGACATCGTCGACTCGACCACGCTGACTCAATCGGTGGGGGATGAGATGGCTATGGAATTTCTCCGCGTCCACGACAGGATAGTAAGGGATGCCTTGGCCGCGTCCGGTGGACGTGAGGTCAAGCACACCGGAGACGGCATCATGGCGTCCTTCATATCGGCAGCGGCAGCGGTCCGCTGCGCCGCTCAGATTCAGCGCGAGTTGGCCCGGCATGAGCAGGAGCGAAGAGAGCACCAGATCAAAGTTCGGATCGGTGGCGCGGCGGGAGAGCCTGTCGAACGCGGCAACGATATTTTTGGATCAACGGTGCAACTTGCGTCGCGACTCTGTTCCCACGCGGAGCCTGAGCAAATTCTGGTATCGAACGTGGTGGCTGAACTGTGCATCGGGAAGGGGCTGACGTTTCGCGCACTAGGCGAAGTTTCCCTTAAAGGCTTCGACCGCCCCGTCCGAGTTCACGCGGTGGAATGGCCCAGCGAAGCGGTCGCGCGTTAAAAAACTAGAGCGCGTGGGCGACGATTCCGCCACTGGTGTCACAAGCCATGACAGTTTGTATTTCATATCAAGATGCGTCTTCTCGTTGGTGGTATTCGAGCCAACTCTATTTAACAGGCGCGGAGGCGCGCCGCTTTTCTATAACGACAAGTGCGATACCGCCCAGGACAGCAGCGGATGCGAACAGAAAACGCAGGGTAATCGGCTCACTAAGAAATATTATGCCACCGGCCGCGGCGAGTACCGGCACACTGAGCTGAACAGTGGCGGCGCTGGCGGCTTTCAAGCCGGGCAAGGCGGTGTACCAGATCGCATAGCCGACTCCAGAAGCCATCGCGCCCGAGATTACCGCGTATCCGATGCCTGCGCTGTTGAGGCTGGCCCAGGACAGCAAGGCGACGCTCAGCACCGCAGCCAGTGGCACAGCACGCAAAAAATTGCCCGAGGTTGCGCAGACAGGGTCGCCGGCAGCTTTCCCGCGCAGCGAATAGATGCCCCGGGCAAATACCAGCGCCCAACATCAATATCGAACCGCCGACGGGTGGCGCCGAGAGGCCCGGAAACAAGAGCGCCACAAGTCCGCCTAATGCAAACGCAAGACCAACGCTCTGTCGCAAGCGGAGTCGTTCCCCCATTCTCCGGCAGTCCAGAGATAATCATCGTCGCCTGCACGGCGCCAAACAGCAGCAATGCCCCCGTACCGGCCGAGAGGCTGGTATACGCAAATGAAAAGGTGGCCGCGTAGGTAAAGAGCGCCAGTGCGGACGGCCAGCTTCCCGCTTTGCGCCGTGTCCCTTTGCGCATGTTCACGATGAGCCACAGCGCAACGGCACCGGAGATGATGCGGATGAAAGTAAAGCTGGCGGCGTCAATGCTGGTTTGCTTTAGAGCCAATCGACAGAGCAGGGAATTTCCTGCGAATGCAGTCATGGCAACCAGCGTCAGGATGAAAACTCGTGTGGGTGTCACCGATTCACTTCCCGGGAATTAGCCACCGTCCAAGGGGTCGGAGTTGATTAAATTTTGAGCAGGGTAGATTTTTCATTGGGCTGAAGGGGCCGGGCCCGATATGCGCTCGCGGCGACCGAATGCCTTTATGCGAACAGTACTGAATCGCGCTATTTCCCGCGAGGCCGAAGTGAACCGTAAAAGATCGGTCCCAAATCGAGCCACCGTTTACGAATGGGAACGGCGAGGGAAAAGTATCAAGGTGGAGCGGGATTCATCAAGTGAAAAGGGCTAACCACTTTGGCCTCAGCTTAGGCGGCTTTTCTTTAGGCTCATCTGATGCAGCCGCGATTCGCGACCGTCGAATTCCGACATTTTGGCAAAATCCTTGATTAGGTGAATCGCGTGACGGGTCTAGCGTAATTTCCGCGCCACTACAACCGCCCTAATGCTGCCGCAGCAGCTATAATCCAGGTCGTCGGTTCCGATACTATTCGCGGACGAATTGTCTGGTTTTGTCACATTTGGACAGCCAAAAACGAAACAATTATGCCGCGGATTCACAATATTATCTGTCGAACAATTTGACATCCGACAGATCACGTCGCACGAACTGCTGATATGTTCTCGACCAAAGGTTATGCCTCGCATGGGGCGCAGCAGCCGCTGCAGCCATTCTCATTCGAGCGCCGCCACCCGACGTCGAGTGACGTGCAGATTGAAATTCTTTTCTGTGGGGTTTGTCACTCGGATCTGCATATCGCTCGTGACGAATGGGGCGGCACCGTTTATCCCTGCGTACCTGGACACGAGATCGTCGGCCGCGTGGTGAAGGTTGGTCGTGAGGTAAAGACGTTTAAGGAAGGCGATCTTGCCGCGGTGGGGTGCATGGTGGATTCGTGCCGCGCCTGCCACAACTGCAAAGAAGGCCTGGAGCAATACTGCGACCAGTTGGTTTTGACGTATAACAGCGCAGACAAGTATACCGGCGGCGTAACCTACGGTGGTTACTCGAAAAGTATTGTGGTGGATGAGAAATTCGTGCTGCGAATTTCGGACAAACTGGACCTGGCAGCGTCGGCTCCTCTGTTATGCGCGGGCATTACGACCTACTCGCCGATGCGCCGGTGGAAGGTCAAGAAGGGACAAAAGGTGGGCGTGGTAGGGCTGGGCGGGCTCGGCCACATGGCGGTGAAATTCGCGAGCGCGTTCGGCGCGCAGGTGGTGCTCTTCACAACTTCGCCCGGTAAAACCGAGGACGCGAAGCGGCTCGGGGCGAACGAAGTAGTGCTATCGCCAGATGAGGAGGCGGTGAAGAAACACGGAAGCAGCTTCGATTTTATCCTTGATACGGTCTCGGCGAAGCATGATCTGGACGTCTATCTGGACCTGTTGAAACGCGACGGAACGCTAACGCTGGTGGGCGTGCCGCCCGAGCCGGTGCCCGTGGCGGCGTTCTCATTGATTCGGAGGCGGCGCAGTCTTACCGGGTCGTTAATCGGTGGAATTCCGGAGACGCAGGAAATGCTCGATTTCTGCGCGGAGCGCGGAATCACCTGCGATGTCGAAGTGATTCCGCTCAACAAGATCAACGAAGCTTACGCACGGATGCTAAAGAGTGATGTGAAGTATCGGTTTGTGATCGATATGGCGAGCCTGAGCTAAGAGCGGACCAGCGTTGTTAAAGGGCGCTCTACCAACTGAGCTATACCCCCCAATTGCGAGGGAAAAGTATCGAGGTGGAGCGGGATTCAGCAAGTGAAAAGGGCCAGCTCTGATGTAAAAATTTCTACGGCACCGCGGGTTCCATCTCGCACAGTTTTCTGTGGGATTTTGCTTTATAAGCGTCGCGCAGATAGCTACAAGGATCACGCGACAAAGCGTTCGCAGGGAGTTTCGTTTATGGGAAAGAAATCTCTGAAAATTCTGGTGCTACTCGTTATGTCTTCCTGCTTTTCGTCGGCGCAAACACAAACCGAATCAGGAACAGGAGTTGAAGGGCTGATTACTGTCGGTCCGATTCATGGCGGGCCATCAAGAATTGGCATTCCAGATTCGAGGCCGCTCGCGAATGCGGCGTTTGTCGTGGAAAACGAAAAGGGCACGGTCGCATCCTTCACGACTAATGATCAGGGGCGGTTCCGGATTTCGTTAGCTGCCGGTCATTACACCGTTTCGATGAAGGACAAGAAAGGTGGAATCGGGCGCTACGGTCCGTTCGATGTCGATGTTATTGCGGGTCAGATGACAAAAGTTGAGTGGCAATGCGACACGGGAATGCGGTAGGGAAGCACATCGTGCACCGCGCTAGATGGAAGCCTCACAAAGCAATCGCTGGAGGAGTCAAGGTCTAACCTCTCACGACAGAGCAGGCATGGAATTCGGAACTTCTTGAATTTGCCGTGCCTGATTCTATCGGTCCACCCGTTTTGCCCCCCCATTCGCCGGGCTTTTTCTTTTTTAAAATTCAGGTTCAGGATCGAATCTTGGTGAGAACCATCTTAAACCGCTTCAGCGCCTTGAGGGCATGCGGCTGGTTCGCGGGTGTAGCGGTTGAACCGAATTGTTTTGCCGAAACCCGATCACTTCTGTCCGCAAAAGTCAGGGTTGAACGATGTGAGAACCGGCTCGTGCCTACCTCAAAAACGCCCAACTGCGAGGGAGTATCGAGGTGGAGCGGGATTCATCAAGTGAAAAGCCGCCACCAGTATTGTCGCTTGGGGAAAGTCTCCTGCGAACCTACATAACCCACACCACTGAGATTCGTAATTAGTGACAGATCACTGATGTGACCGTTCCAGTACCGGCGTTACCGGGGTTCGGCGCATATCCGGGATCGGTTTTGACTATTACGATCTCTGGAATGTTGCCGGCAATTGTCGATCCTGATTGCGTTATTGAACCTGCCATAATCACCGTGATGGAGGGCCCGACGCTGCTTGGTGGACTGGAACTATTTCCTGGATCACTTGTCCATGTGCCGCCGCAAACCGGTGGGTTCGTAGTGGTGGAGTTCGCAAAGCCCTTAAAACTGGACGGCGCGGAACCGCCGCTAAGAGAATTTTGTTTCGCCCAGAGAAGGCCGGTGCCGGCAGGATTAATCTTGGTCACGAAACCACCGAGGGTCGTTTGGAAGGCCCCAACGGCATCAAAGTCTGGGAATGTCCACTTCTGTCCACAAAAGTCAGGGTTGAAACGATATGAGAATCGACCCGCGCTTCATCTCAAAACGCCCAATGGCGAGGGAAAAGTATCAAGGTAGAGCGGGATTTATCAAGCGAGAAGGGCTGGTCACAATTTACAAACATTGACGGTCTTGCCGGCTAATACGCTGGATAACCGTCGTCATAAGAGCGCTTTCACGCCTCAGCATATTATTCTCCTGGCAATCCCGCTTTAAGGTGCCGGGACGTCTTGTATGACACGAAGAAGCGCCGCGTTACGCAAACTTGGGTTTGGCAGTGACCGTGCAGTCTAACCATGCGATGTAGCTCTCGCTAGGCAACTCGGAGTGTCCACTGTATGAACAAATCTCTGGTGCTTTATTTTCTTGGTAGCGGCCTCTTGAGCGGCAGCGCGGCCAGGGCCATCATGAACACTTGAGTCATCATGAAGGCGATGAGCCATGGGAAGGTTTTGTCCATGAACCCGTAGGAATGCAATCCGATCCCGAGCATGTTGACGCCGAACCAGGACCAGCTCGTCACGATATTGCCGAAGACGGCCATGGCCATGAGTCCGCGTTGCCTAACGAGTCCACCCCAGCGTGCGTGCAGAATGATGGCGTTCCAAAGCACGATGAGGAGCGCTCCATTTTCCTTCGGGTCCCATCCCCAGAAACGGCCCCACGATTGGTCGGCCCAGATGCCACCGAGGATCGTGCCGACGAAGCTGAACAAGGTCGCAAAACAGACGATGCCGTAAACCATGCGGGACAGAGAGATCGCGGTCTCCTTGTCGAGCGATGATGTAAAAACGCCGCGCACAATGTACATGAGCGCGAGGAAACCGGCCAGATAAGTGGAGGCATAACCGAGCGTAATGCAGACGACGTGCGTCGCGAGCCAGCCGTTGGTGTCGAGCACGGCGCGCATCATCTCCATCGTGTCGCCATCCAGCGAGAGATGATGAGCGATGAGCAGCGTGAGAAAGCCCAGGATCGATGCAGTCGCACTGCCGATTCCATTACGGTAAAAGCGTTCCAGAATAATTCCGAGAAGCACGGCGCCCCAGCCGATGAAGACGGCCGACGAGTAAAGATTTGTCACGGGCGGCCGGCCTTCCAGATAGATGCGAAATAGCAAACCGATGGTGTGAATCGCGAAGCCAAAAATCAGCAGATAAAAGGCGTAGCGCCCAAGTGCCCTCGGCCAGACGAGCCAGGAAACGCAGGCAAGAATGAAGACCAGCACGTAAAGCGTCATGCTTTTGTAGAAGGGAGCGAAGATATTGAAGAAGGCCTCGAGTCGAGCGGTGCGCGCGGTTTTTCCGATGTGCTCTTGCAACCACGCACGATATTCGCCCACGGCAGAATTAAAGGCCGCCGCGTCCTCTTTCCGGTAGC
>CATPCN010000266.1 GCA_955652855.1 uncultured Chthoniobacterales bacterium
CGCCGGACGGCGTTTATGTCGCCGAGGCTAAGATCGACATGGAAATTCTTCGGTCGATTCCCGAGCTGGCGCAGTTACGTGGTCCGCTCTTTCTCGCCATCGGCGTTTTTGATGGCGTGCATCTTGGCCATCAAGCTGTCATCTCCACTTCGACGAAGCACGCTCAAGCCGCCGACGGAACGCCGGTCGTTATGACCTTCGATCCCCATCCGGCGAAAGTACTTCGGCCGGAAAACGCGCCTCATCTTATCACGGCGACGCAACACAAAATTGCGCTCATTCGCGACCTCGGTGTTGCGCATCTTTTAGTCATCCATTTCGATCGACACTTTGCCGCGACGCCGCCTGAAGAGTTTGTTTTCCAGCTCGTCGCTCATGCAAAGCCGCTGAAAGAAATTTGCGTCGGACACGAATGGTCGTTCGGCAAAGGACGCGCCGGGAATCTCGATCTTCTAAAGAAATTGGGCGCGCGTAACGATTTTTCAGTCACCGGCATTCCGCCGGTGACTGTCGATGTAAAGGTCGTCAGCAGCACGGCCATCCGCCGCGCCATTGAAACGGGCGATCTTACGAGTGCGGCTTCCATGCTCGGGCGTGAATACACGATTTTGGGAACGGTCGAAGCCGGCGAACATGTTGGACACAAGCTTGGATTTCCGACTGCGAATCTGAGCGCGCACAGCGAACAGTTTCCGCCGGACGGCGTTTATGTCGCCGAGGCTAAGATCGACAATAAAATTTATCGCGGCGTGATCAACCTCGGTCTGCGGCCTACGGTCAGCGATAAGAAAGAGCGAATTTTGGAAGTACACCTCTTAGACTTCGACCGCGAAATCTATGGCAAAGACGTCGAAGTTCGATTTGTGCGATACCTAAGACCCGAACAAAAGTTTGAAAATGCGGCGGCACTCTCGTCGCAGATCGCGCGCGATGTTCAGCAAGCGCGCGAGTTTTCCGCCGCTTGATTCTCAGCCGAGCCGATACTTGGCCGGGGCAATTTTTTTCAGTCCCCGGACTTTTCGCCCGGTATCGGCGAACCAAACGTAGAGATTCGCGCTCTTCACGCCGAGTTTTTCGGAGAGCTGCCGAATCGTCAGTCCACGCTGCCCCGCTCCTCGTAACGCTCCGAGAATTTTTGCCTTTAACGCGCCTCGCCTGTTCGGTTTCGAGCGAAAGGCTTTTTGCGTCGTGACGTTGGCTCGCTTGGGTGTGCGAATGCTCGCGCGCGCTTCCACCTCGCGTTCTATACCGGCCATCTGGCGATCAATCTCCTGGATTCGAGACATCAGCTTTTCCTTGCGCTTGGAGAGCTTGATCATCTTACGAAGCGTGGCGCTGGAGATACTTGTGAACATGCCTTAGTTTGCCTGGGTTAAGCGATCATGCAAGTGCCGATGTCTAAGATGGCGTTCTGAAAACTTAGACATTCGTGACAGCGAGGCTAAGATCGATGCCTAAGATCGCACAGCGATGGCTAATGGCTCGAAACAATCCACTACCCAAGCCGGTTTTCGCGCGTCTTTGCGAATGCCGCAGCCGTCGCGATCGAAGTCAGGACCAAGCTGCAAGCGATTGTGAGAGCCAGAATCCAGAGAAGCGGCAGACCGGCGAGCCGGTCGATTCCGGCGCCGATGAACTTTCCACCGCCGGAGACAACATAAGTGATCGCGCTCGCGAGGAGGGTAACACCGAAAAGAATCAGCGCGCGGAAGGAACGCCGCTGGCGCGGCGCCGGCAGTCGTTGCACAACTCGCGCCGTGAAGCCGGCATCGTCGATGTAAACCGCCTCATCGCGCAAACGCGCATCCAACCCATCTTCCTGTAGCTCTTCGTCCATCAATTCGGTCCCCAAGCCGCCAGCGTTTTCTTCAACTTCTCCCGGCCGCGCAGCACATTCGTTTTCACGGTACCGAGCGGAATGTCGAGAACGCGGGCGGCTTCATCATGCGTTAAACCGTTCTGGCAGCAAAGCAAAACCGCCGAGCGCTCATGCAGCGGAAGAAGTTGAAGCGCGTGCATGAGATCTTGTCTTAGTGCGGGATCGACAGTCTGCGGATCCGGCTCCGCCTCGAGCTGGGTCTCGTCAATGCCGACGAGCTCTTTCCGTTTGCGAGCGTCTTCGCGAAAACAATTGTAGGCGATCCGATAAAGCCAGGTCGAAAACTTCGCTTCGCCGCGAAAGCTGCGGATGTTTTTGTAAGCACGCAAAAATGTTTCCTGAGCGAGATCATCCGCCGTAGCCATGTCGCCGCGGGTGAGCTGGCGCAAAAGACCGCGAATCGGCGATTGATGATTCCGCACCAGCTCAGCAAAGGCGTGGTGATCATCATCGAGTAAAACGCGCGCGACAAGATCGGCATCATTAAGCGGCACGTCAGGAGTTTATACCTTAGGGGAAGTGTCCTCTTTCACCGAGGCAGCATCCGCTCTGCGCACGTCCAGTCTCCAAACCAAAATGTAACCGGCTCCGATGAGAAACGGAATGATACCGAGACTCCAAACACCGCTCTCCCAATCGTTGACCGCGCCAAAGAAAACCGTCAATCCGAGGCCCACCATGAGAAGCACAACGCCGCGACGCAGATCGGAGCGCTGCCGAATCACTGGTGGCGGATTGAGAAGCGCCTCCGGAACGGGCTGACCTTTCTCGACCATCATCCGCACGGTGCGATGGAGCGCACGGCTTTTCGAGAAACTGAAATACATGATCAGACCAACGATCATCACCGGCGTTCCGAAGATCGCGAGAAATACAATGAGCACGATCGGAATCGCGATCCAAGGCATGTCGTCCTTCCCGGATTTGTCGCGATCGAATGAGAGGTTGAAATGTTTTTTTAATTTCTTTTCAATCGCGGCGTCGAAATCGTCCTCCGCAGCGGGACTGACCGAGGCGGCGGCTGTCGCCGCCGGGGAAACACTGACGCTCGCCGCCGGTGGCGGAACGGGCGGACTTGCTTGCGGCGAAGGGGCGGCCGGGTTTTGACCGAAAACGCTCAGAGCAAGCGCAACGGAACAGACGCAGGTAACGAGTACTGTTTTCATAATTGTCCTTTTGCAATGAGATGCAGGCAAAGTGACTTTTGGATTCAAAATTCTCGCGTTTTGGGAGCTGCGGACGTGGAGCGGGTGACGAGGCTCGAACTCGCGACGTCCTCCTTGGCAAGGAGGTGCTCTACCACTGAGCTACACCCGCGTCTTGAGGGGTAGAAATAATGTCCGGTGCTTTTGAGCGCGCAAGTTTTATTGTCGATCTTAGCGGCCAATGCATCTCTGGCAAAAATTCGTAACGCCCCACTGGCTCGCCCGAAATGAATTGCGGCTCGATGACGCGACGAGCGGCCGGCATGCCGTAATCCAACGGCCGAATCAAAAACGCATTTTGATCGAATGCAGCTGTCGCAAAATCGGCGACGCCCGGAGATTAGCGCGAGGCTTCGGCGGATCGTTTCATCCTCTGCCCGCTGATTGGCTGAAGGCGTATCAGACTTCCGCGACGATGAAGCCGATCCAGGTCGGGAAGCGTCTTATAATTCTGCACGATGCGAAGCAGCGGCGCGTGTTTCGGGCGCAAGATCGACATATTCTTGTCATTCCGGCGGGCGCGGCATTCGGCACCGGTGACCATGCGACCACCGCGATGTCGTTGCGATTGCTCGAGGAAATCACTCGCGAAATGAAAACCGGCTGGTCGCTTGTCGATCTTGGAAGCGGCAGCGGAATTCTTGCCCTCGCGGCAAAATGTTTCGGCGCGCACGAAGTGATCGCGATCGATAACGACCGGCAAGCAATCCGGATCGCGAAGCAAAATGCGCGCGGCAATAAAATCGGCGGCATTAAGTTTGAAGTTCGCGACGCGCTGAGACTGAAAGATCGACATAGAAAATTTGATCTCATCACAGCGAATCTTTTTAGCGAGCTGCTCATCAAAGCGCTGCCGATCTGGAAAGTGCAACTTAAGCGAAACGGTCGCATGATTCTCTCCGGCGTTTTGCGCGATCAGAAACCGCAATTGGTCCGCGCTCTTCGCCATCACCGATTTTCCGCTGTGAAAATTCGGCGACGCGGCAAGTGGATTGCGGTGGTGGCGAAAGTGGCGCAAGCGTCCCGCTTGCGTATGATTTGACTCGCTCGCCGCGGCGAGCGCCACTTTATCCATGCAGGCCGAAGAACTTTCCTACGCCATCGTCACGCCCTATTCGATGCGCAAATCGCGCACCGGCGGGATCATCGCGCGATTGATTTCCCGCACCGGTCTCGATCTGGTGGGCGCGCGCATGTTCGCACCGGGCCGGGAATTGGTCGAGCGCTACGCAAAAACGATCGTGACGGAAACCGATCCGCGCCATCGCGCCACGCAAGAACTGATCCGCGATTACGTTTTGAAAAATTTCACGGGCGATGCGGACGGACAACGCCCGCGTGTGATGCTGCTTGTTTTTCGTGGGCCGAATGCAGTCGAAAAAATGCACCGCACCATCGGTCACATCGTGCATGAGCGAACAAGCGGTGAAACGATTCGCGACACATTCGGCGATTACATTACCGATGCATCCGGCAAGGTAACTTATTTTGAACCGGCGGTGCTCGCGGCTTTCGACGCCAAATTGGTCAAGCAAGATTTGAAACTGTGGGCCGAGTTTTCCGATCGCGATGGCGGAATCCTCGATCAAGTAA
>CATPCN010000267.1 GCA_955652855.1 uncultured Chthoniobacterales bacterium
CATGACGGCCATGCTATTGGGATGGTAGGGCGGCAGCATCTTCTGTCCGCTGCCGTCGATAACGGGCCGGCCGGGACTAAACTCCCAAGCGACCTTGCCATCGGGTCTAAACAAAACAACAGGCGAGCCAAATGTAATGTTTTGGATCGGGAAAACATTAAAGAGGAGTTGCCGTGGTCCGCTCTGAGTTAGCTGCCCGATCCATGAATGCCGCCGCCGTTTGTCGCCGACATACTCTGACTCCAGCAAATCCCCCAGAAAAGAGTACCGCCACAATTGTTGACCTTTTGCGTCAAGGGCTACAACATCCCTGCTCTGAATTCGAAAATCATGAACCTGCGCTTGGGGCCAAAGTGTGACACATAGCCCCGAGAGGATCAGCACCACAACAAGAGCTGCCGCCCACCTCCAAACGGACATCCGCCAAGTATGATCGACTTGAGGCAAAGCGTCACAATCAATCCGCGCACTCCCTTCCTTCGGCGGAGGGAGTATAAGACACTCCACTGATACTTCCCGGTTGAAGCGATAACCCTTCCCGCGCTCATTGAGGACGTACGGCTCCCCTACATCAGCCTCACCTAGCGCCGCTCGCAACTTGTTCGCCAGGACGTGGCAGTTCTCTTTCAGCTCAACAGTTACGTCTGGCCAGATAACAGTCTTGAGCTGGTCGAAGGTGACCAGTTGGCCGGGAGATCGTAGGAGCAGGCCCAGCATCTGAAACACCTTGAATTCCATCCCGACTTTGCGCCCGTTGCTAAGAATCTCCTCGGTCGTCAGGTTGACGGTGAACTTCGAGAACTTGCGAAGCTCGTGCGTCGAGCCATTCAGCGATCGTTCCAGCGTGCCGACGCTTTTCCTGGACTGGTCAGAAAGTGACATCTCTTCAAGGCTATATCAAGCTTTAGGCAGTCTTTAGGATCGAAAAACCCATATTTGTCGGATACTGCTTTCTTTCGACATGCCGACGAACCGTTTGGCGTTGCAATCCTATTTGGACTGCCATTATACTCGCGTCCGCACCTCGTCGCCCCGATTACGTTCGACGAGACTGCGGGGCGGTGACGGGTCTTGAAATCCGCGAACGAAAAAAAGCGCCAACCTTTTCGGATCGGCGCTTGTGCTCACGTGAGGGCATCGGACGGATTTTACTCCGACGCGACGGCGGCCGCGAATGAGAATTCCGCGTCTATGTCCTTTGCGACTCGCGCGTCGATGTGGACTTGTTCGATCTTGTCGAGGAATTCTTCACCGTCCGCCTGCTCAATGAGGCGATGCATCATCCAGATTCCGCGGCAGGCAGCTTCGTCAGCTTTTTGCAGTCTCGCCGCCAGGGAGTGGAGGTCCTCATCCCGCTTCTTGACTTTGAATCTCAGCAGATCAATTTCGTTGTACAACGCTTCGAGAGAGAGGAGCCGCAGCCTTCGGTGCTGCTTGATCTGGCCAGGGTCAGGATGGGTGACGAGGTGATACTTCAACGCTTCAGCGTCAGCGTTGAACAGTGGATCGTCCCACAAAAAACAAAAAACTCTCAAGCGGCGTGCCGCTTGGGATGTGGGGGTAAGGCTTCAAAACCTCAGCTTTATTCATTTGTGCCCTCCTTTGGGGTGATCGTAACATTAACAAACTTCAGGAGTTATGTCAAGTGAAGACTCAACGTAGAGTAACGGCTGTAGCGCGGATGGTGCGCCGGATTGGGATAGCCATCGGCCTCCTGATGATAGTGACCGGTGGCCTCATGATCGCATTCCGGGAAAACCTGCCTGCCATGTTACATCCCTTGGTTGCCGGACTTGAGTTTCTGACCTTCGGGATTGCAATCGCGATCTTCACAGCAGGCTGGTCTGGCGTTATAGCTGCCGAGATTGCGAATAAGCGCAAATTGCAAGGGCTCGCTCTCTTCTTTCCGGGATTTGCCCTTGTGATAATTTCGATCTTTGCCCTGCTCGAACCGTCGGCCAAATTTCCCTTTTTTAGTGCTGAATTTTGGTCGCTCATAGTCGCTGGGGTTGTCTTACAGACTGTAGCCCTACTCTTGTTGGTGGCCCCGGGTATCAAGATTTACTCTTACGCTGACCACGGGCCTTTTGTGTTTGCGAAGAATCAGCCCTGGCGGCAGCACAGCACATCCCCCTATGTCGAGTTTCTCAAGGCCTACTTGGAGCGGATCGAGCGCGATCTAGAAACGGAAGCTTGTTGGCCGAAGCATTGGAAATGGGCCGAGGAACAAATAGCCTCTTTTACGACCAGAATCTCCAAGCTTACAAGCGACAGAGAGCAGGAGAAAAGGAAAGCAGTGGAATTCGAACGTAGGCTGCTGGAAGCCGAAATCAAAAGACTGCGACTGGCGGCGCAGGAGCATCAGCGCCAACTCGGTGATGCGGAACCGACCACGCAGACTGACGTGGTCTTCAAAAGCGCCGCCCGAATGGTTCAAAACATGGGGCTGACTGAACAGGCTCAGTACTTGGCCAACCGGCGGAGGATCAAACTTCAAAGCCTCACATACGGTACCGATGTGCAGGTAGCCGATTTGGAAGGCTACTTACGCGAGCTTCAGGATTTCAATTTTCAGGTGGTCTGTGAGGACCTACCAGCAAACTTGTCCGGTGTGCCCCATCAGCACCTCGAAGACATAAAGGCGAAGGTTGATACGATCAACCAGATTCCTTTGCTGAAGGAGCGCCCGTCTCAAGCCTCCCGGAGGTCGGGTTCTACCATTTCAGAGCAGATTGCCGAACAGGAAGCTCTGATCGACGAACTTGAGCGTGATCGAGATCAAGAGTTGAGCGGCATTTGTACTCGTGCGAAGGTTGAGCGATTTGAGGATCTACCATCTACCCAGCAGGATCAGTTCGTAGAGGCGGAAAATTCCTGGGAAGCAAAGCTCAGGAGCGAGCGTGAAAAAATGCGGAGCCTTAAACAGAGCAGGCGAGCAGTGCGGTGAAACCCCTGATGCTCGGCTTCAACGGCCGCGGGCAACCTATCAGCTTGCTACCAGATGACCGGCTCATCCACACGCACGTAATCGGTTCGTCCGGCAGCGGCAAGTCGAAGTTTCTGGAATGGATGATGCGTGGCGACTTGCGAAACGGTCAGGGGTTCTGTCTATTGGACCCGCATGGCTCGCTTTATGAGGCCGTCGCCAGCTATTGCGCGCGATACCCGACGTTGTCCCGAAATGTCATTCTCTTGAACCCGTCCGCCGGCGACGCCATCGTCGGTTTCAACCCCTTTCAGCGCACGAGTGAAGATAGCGTCTCAGTACAGGTCGCTAACAGAATCACGGCCACCATGCACGCGTGGGGTGTGAAGAACACTGATGAGACACCCACTCTGGAACGAACACTGAAGCTCATCTACACCGTCGTGATTGAACACAATCTGGGTCTGCCTCAGGCGAAGCACTTGATCAATTTTGAATCGCGCGAAATCAGGGCCGAACTCATCGAGAAATTGCAGACCGAACTTATCGCCAGCGAGTGGCGAGAACTGCAGGTGCTACGAGCGAAGGATTGGCGGCAAGAAACGCTCTCGGCCAAGAACAAGCTCTTTCGCTTTCTCAACTCGCCGCCGCTGATGCGGTGTATGGGGGTGCCATGGAGGACACTCGACCTCAAAGCCGTGATGGACGAAGGCAAGGTGATATTGGTGAACCTTGCGCGTAGCGAGAACTTCTCAAAAGAGGATGGCCGCGTCCTGGGAGCACTGCTGGTCAATGAGTTTTTCGAAGCCGCAGTGTTACGGCCCGAGGTGGTGCTGATGAAACGTTGAGCCGCACGGAAGAGCCTGCAAACAGGGCGCAAATAACACCAACGCCGTGGAAAAGCAAAACGGAATACATCTTTGAATACATTTCTAAATACCTACACACCAGGGGAGTGTGTGCAATGAATCCTTAAACGCAAAAAACTATGGGCACGGAAAGTACAATCGAGCATCTCGCAGAAACGCCTTTTCGTGCTGAGGATACGGCCGGATCGAAAGTAGCAAAAGCTGCCGCCAGAACGCGTGCTGTTGAAAAAATCAGGTCGGAGTTGAACGTTGAGAAGTGGCCCGCGATGTGGCAACCAGCTAAGTCCAAGAACAGACCTACGCTTCGGACAATGGAGCGTGAGATTACCGCCACCGATGGCACGCGTATCGTCTCGCGTGTCGAAGTCGGCTATACGCAGTTGGGTACGCTGACGACCGAAGAGCAGAAAATGTTGTACGTCCTGATCAAACTTTGGGAGGACAGCGGCAAGCCAAACACCCAAGTCTTTTTCTCCAGCCGCGAACTCGCCCGGATGCTCAAGAAGAAAGGCTGGGGCACGAACGTCATTCAAGCGATCACGAAGTCGTTGCGCAAGTTGCGGACGATACCGATTGAATGGATCAACTCATACCACGACCGGACAAACAACGGAGACGTGCTTGTCGATCGCCGCCCGTTCACGCTGCTCGGGGAACTTCGGGTCGTGGAGCGCAAGCATGATGGAGCAGTTAACAGCTCGCAAGGATATTTCAAATTCGATGACCACATTCTTACAAACCTTCAGTTGAACTACACCAAGCCGGTGTGCATCGAGGAATTTTTCAAACTGAAGAGCGAGGTCGCGCAGCTTATCTATTCGCACGTCGATCTGATGCTGTTCGACAAGAGCAAATACGAACGGCGAAGCAGGGAACTGTTCAATGACCTCGGCTTGAAGAATCATGAGTACACCCACATGTACGAGCGCAAGCGCGCGATCGAAAGAGCACTCAAAGAATTGGAGGGTATTCGACTGAGTAGTGGCGTGCTCAAAAGCGCCACCATCGAGAAGACAAATGACGGCAAGGATTACAAGGTTGCGTTTTCAAAGGGCGCAGCGGCTCGCATTGAAGTGGGCGTTGAGTCAGCGCCGGAACTCATTCCGCCAAGCGTCGTCATCAACGAGTATTTCGCTCAGAAAGATTCACTCCAAATGCAGGGCGAAGAGCTCGTAGCAGAATTCTACAAACGGTTCCACAACGTTTTGAACCGCGGCGCAGATTCCAAACAGGTCGCACAAGCAATAAGCCTGATTGTGCATCATGGGTTCGAGGCGGCTCAATTTATCATTGAGTACAGTTGGAAGGCAGCGCAGGAGACAAACTATCAGCCGCAGACTTTTGGCGGCATTCTGCAGTACACCAGCCGGGCGCTGGCTGAATACGACCGGCTCAAGGCCGCGCGAGAGAGGATCAACACGCGAATCCCGGCAATGCCGGCGGAACAGCCACAAAACAACCCTCAAGCAATTGCCGCTTTGGAACGGCTCTCGGAAGAAGAGCGCACGATGTTGCATGATCGGGTCAAGACAAACTTGTTCGAGCGCTATTCGTTTATTGCGCGGCACGCCGCAGATAAGAGCATGGTGGTCGAGGCCATGATCCATGGCGGGATGCTGCAAGAGCTTGAACGCCAGCTACTACCCGCCGAATCTATGGCGATTGACAATCCGGTGGCAGCAGATGAGGTAACACCGGCCTCCACTCCCGTACCCCTATCGGAGCATCAAGATGGCGCCCCGGCGACAGACGGTCTTCCAACTCAGGCCGCGGATGGGATCGAAACGACCCCATCCGAGGAAGTTGCCGACATCATAAACGCGCCTGCAACGGACGAAAATTCTCATAACGATTAAAGACTCGCAACGAGCAAAAAACCCTCAGGACGAGGGTGTTTTTGCATTCTGGCAGATCCTTATTCGGCTATCCGAACCCTACTAAACGGCTCCGACCGGGTTTTCTTACTCATGTTCAACGACCGTGTGGTTTTGGTAATACGGTCATGTTCAGACAGGCTCACCGGTTTGTTTCACATGTGAAACAGTGGGCAACCGACGAGCCGATCAGTTTTGTGAGTTCGACGTGCTACCGCATACGTCCCCACATACCAGGTATGTGGGACTAGCAAGCTCTAACGAGCTGAAAAAACTAGTTCCCCCGCCGCCTGCTCACCGCAGGCTACCCCGAAACGGCCCACCCACGCTGACCGCGCGTGTGGCTTCACTTTCCGGACGACTATCGTTCGTCCTCCACCCCTCCTATCGTCGGGGACGTTTCGGGTTGCGCTCCGTTATCACTGCGCTCCACCTCGTTTCGGGGTAGCCTGCGCTTCGCTCAGGCGGCGGGGGAACCAACTCCCTTCGGGAACACAGCAGGAACGGCAAAAGCCGCGAGTGCGGCTGAAAATCCGGCAACTCGCTCGGCGCAAATTGGCGCCGGGCGCAGAATCATCTGGCACAACGGCAAGCTACCGTGGAAAATTCGTTGCGCCACGGGACTGGCACGGCTCCGCCGACGCGTGGCAGATCAAACTTATTTCGCCGAAACTCACCGGGGAAGACCCTGATGGTCATGAGATGGTTTTTGCCAACTGGTATCGAAGATTAGCCTTCAACGGCTTCCAGCAGCTTCAACAGCTGTCGGGCAGAGACAATTTCGGTGGTTTTGTGGGCGTTCTTGAAGTGCTTGGTGTTCTCGGTGACGATGTAGTCGGCCTTTGCTGCGACCGCACATTCGTAAATGCGGTTGTCGTCTTCGTGAGCTGAGATTTTCAGCCGACCGGGAGATTTCACTTTGATGCTGGCAGTTTCCAGAAGACCGCGCAACCGGGCAATCCGCCGACGGTCGAGGTGCTTTAAGCGTTCATAGTCAAATACGCGGTAGTACTCGGCCAGTACTGCCTCAGTGAGGTAGGGCCGTATTTTCCCAGCGGTTATCAGATCGAAAGCCTGGGCGTTGGGCCCGGTTGGGGATATCACTGCGGAAACCAAGACACTCGTGTCGAATACGACCCGAATCATTTCATGTGTCGTTTACTGCTCTTCTTCAGATCTCGCCTAACCGCGGCCACGGCG
>CATPCN010000268.1 GCA_955652855.1 uncultured Chthoniobacterales bacterium
ATCGCGGCGGAGATGATCGCTGCCAGCATTGTTTCCGGATCAACGCGGCTGCAGGGCCTGGGCCTGGGATGGCTCATCTATGACGCCCGGAATTTCTCGCGCGCCGACGACATGATCGTTGGAATGGTTACCATCGGGCTGCTCGGAAAGCTGTCCGACATGCTGATGGCCCGTCTGCAAGCATGGCTCCTGGGTTGGCGCGAGGCCTTTCAGGGTGTGTAAATGGAGATGAATGCTTTACGACTTCAGCCTGTCCAGAGAGGCCGGGCTCTGAGCATGACAGCACCAGGAGACGACGCGCCCGCCGTTTCGGTCGATATCCGGAGCAAGGCGTTTCACGTTCGAGCCCGCGTGAATGTCGTTTTTTCCGGGCTAAGCTTCGCCGTTCAGCAAGGCGAATTCGTGGCGATTCTCGGGCCAAGCGGCTGCGGGAAAACCACCCTGTTGCGGATGATCGCCGGACTGGACAGGGAGTACGACGGTACGGTTCTCGTGAACGGCAAGACGGTCACCGGCCCGGACCCGGACCGCGGCCTGATGTTCCAGGAATCGCGCCTGTTGCCCTGGCTGAAGATTTGGCGGAACATTGCCTTCGCGCTGCCGTCCGACATGAGCAAAACCCGCAAACGGGAGATTGTCACGGAGGCGCTCCGGTTTCTGGGACTGGACGGCCATCAGGATGCTTGGCCATCGCAACTATCCGGCGGCATGGCGAAAAGGGTGGCGCTGGCGCGCGCCATCGTAAAGCTTCCCTCACTCTTGCTGCTGGATGAACCCTTTACAGCTCTGGACAGCCCTACGAAATACGCGCTTCACGATGAAATCAGGCGCATACACCAATCGCGCGAAAGGATGACGACGGTGCTAGTGACCCACGACGTAGACGAGGCCGTGTATCTTAGCGATCGTATTCTCGTGCTTTCGCCGAAGGCGGCTCATGTGCTGACCGAAATTCCCGTGGAGCTTAAGCATCCGCGGAAGCGAAGCGAGCCAAGCTTCCAAAACATCAGCGCCGAGGTAACGAAGACGATTTTCGAGAGGTGGTGGAAAGAAACGTTGAATGGCGACGGCGTTTCTATCGATGAGTAATACGTGGACATCCGTATGCTTGCGGTACAATCCGAGACTAAAGAGTTCGCCGCACGGCGAAAAATAAAAAGCCTTGGAAAAACGACTGTGGCCCTTCTGAACCCTAAGGAAGCCTTTGGCATTGATCACTTCCCGAGCTTCGATCAGCTCCATAACACCGAGCTCAGGACAGGCAGCGCCGCAGAGGACCTGCCCGAAGAAGTCATGGAAACGATAGGAAAGCAGCTGGACCCGATCCATCAGATGTGCGTGCGAACTGGGTTTCAGCCCTTGCTCTCCGAGTTTGCCCTCATCACAGACACCAGTCTCGTCGGACCACGCGGCAACAAACCCTTTTTTACAAGTTATCTCGGAAGTTTCCTCGATCCCGCCCGTGATGTGCTGGCCGCTTACGAGGAAGCATTGCGACACATGGGAGCCGGCGCCCCACAGACTGAAGAAACACAAATCGTACCGCATCCCCACCTGTACAGGTACGATACAGCGCTGATTAAGCACAGGGACTGCACGTCTCTATGGGAAACTCTGGAGGACGGCTGCTTCGATCCTGCGGCCGGCGAACCAAATCCTGAGCGTGGCCAGGTGCGCGAATCAGCCCGTGTCGCTGCCGTCAGGCAGCCCTTTAGTCTGATCAGGGAACCGAGACCGGACGGAGAACTTGAGCGGCAAGTCGACGGCTTCCTGAAAATGCTCGGCGGGTGTTTGTGCCGAAAGTTGGGATCGGTGTCCGCGATTCATAGATTAATGCAGGCCCAATTCCTTTTGCTGCCGTTTGCGCGCCCCGGCTATGAGTCTGCCGCCACGCCGCAGCGCAACACGACCATCAAGACGTTGCGCGGTGATCCGGGCGGCGCTTTGTTCTTGTTTGTTGAGCCGATGAGCGCCGACAGTCAGATGGACGATCTCGTTTTCGCGTTGTCCTGGTTGCTGGCTGAGTCGAGCTTGCGATAATCGTATCAGCGCGAAGCCGAGGTGCGCTTATCATTGACAGCCGTGATGGAGCACTCGGCCGGCAATGCTTTGGCAATGACCGATATCGATGAACTGCGCCGAACGCTGTTTGTAAACGCGGGGACGTCGGTCGAGCCGAAGTTCGACCTGCGGCGTTCCCGAAATCCCGAGGAGAGCCTGCGTTTCATAAAGGGCTCGCTCGATGCTCTTTCGTTCGGCTATGCGACGGCCAAGGCATTCATCGGCCTGTCGGAAATGACCTCCTCGTGTGAGCGCGGTCCCCTTCGAACCAAATTTCAGGCGCCGAACTCCTACACTCTGGACAAGTGCCTGCAAGCCGCCTTGGAGATGGTCGAGGCCTATGGACGCGTCAATACAAAGCTCGCCGACCTTCACCTGAGACACAGTTCCACCACGACCACGGCCGAATTCCCCAAAGGATACCTCGGCAGCCTTTACGTGCAGATGTTCTTATACGAACTGCTGCTCAATATCAGCAAGCACGGCCACATCAATCCCGGCTCCAAGAAGGCACCTGTCGATATCGCCTCGCGCTTCAAGGACGGTGCACTTGAAGTGATCTGCACTAATCCGGTCTCCAGTGCCGACAATGATCTCTCAAAGTGGGATACCAGGGGGCTCGTGGCCTTGCCGCGATACCGTCAGGACCGGCCTTACAAGAGACATAGTTTCCTAGAATTGTTCGATATCTTATCCCACTTCATTCCCGGTGTAACGATCAACACCCGCGTGTTCGTCGCCAAAGGGGGCGGGCTGCAGTATCGGTCGGTGCTGGTACTGGGCGGTATGGATGTTGAGGTCAACGGCCACGTTGAAACAAAAGCCCCTTTCAAGACGGCTTGAGGAACGTTCAGTCATGTTACTTCGTTTAGCAAAAGCGGACCCTTATGGTGCGGGGGACCGTCGGATCAAGGTGCTATGGATCGACGATCAACTGCCCGAGCTTGCCTCCGAGCGAGAATTACAATCTTTCGACATTTGGTTGGCGCGCACGCCCGCCGACGTGGCGTCCGGCATCCGGGACCATGGGTTGACTGCCTGGGCGTCGTGCGGTGCGGCTGGCTTTTATGAATTCCCTTGCTTCCCGTTCGACGGATTTCTCGCAGACTTCAACTTGTCCGCGGCCGGCCAGGATACCGTAGCGCGCCTGGGCACCATCGATGTTGAGGCGGCGGGACTTGAGGAAGACGGTCACAGTGTTAATGTTGCGCAAAAGACAGGACCGACTGCGAGCGAGAGCCAGGAGCGTTTGGCATGCGAGGCTGAAGCGGCAGGCCTTACAACAGCCGTGCTTGCGGCGCTGCACTTCGAGGCACATCCGGCCGTAATCGTTCCGTATACGGCCTATCCTGAGCAGCTTGCCCGGCAGCGCGCGCTCATCCAGCTTCTCAGGCCGGCCAACCTGTTCCTGGGCAGCGGGGCGGAACTCGATTTATCAAAAGCGCATCTGAGCGGAAAGCTCCAGCAGATTGCCACGGCGTATCGCGGGCAGCTGGCGCATTGGGCAGTGCTGGGAATTATAGATATTCCCTACGCTGAGAGGGAAAGGCTGCTTAAGCTCACCAAAGAGCGATCAACACAAGACGCACAGGGTCGGACTCGCGTGCAGTGGGATGAAGAGGACTATTTAATCGTCGATACCTTGTACGGGAGACGCTGGCTCGGAACCCAGGCGCTTTGGTTCGCAGAGGACGAATCCTTGCCGTTGCAAGCCGATGTCGAGCAATGGCTGCACCTCTTGCCTGAGTCCCGGCCCGTATATCAGGAGGCGCGGAAGCTTGCCCTGAAGTATTGGGCTCTGAGCAACAGCACCCCGTCCGCGCTCCGGTATCAGCTATCCCGGCTGATTCGCCGGCGTATTCACTTGGGTCCAGACGCGGATCTCGATGAGACCATTCGGCAGTTGCTAGACCAGTTATCCATCGGCAAGAAACTGGAAGAGGTGCTCGACAGAGCCAAGGAAATTACCGTCGATCCGTCTGCGGCCGAAAAGCCGTTATGGACTTTGAAGGGTGTAGACCCCCAGGCAAAGCGCCTCGCTGTTCTCATGCTGCTGACCCTGGCCTATGCCCAGCGCTGGGCTTTCTCTGAAAACACGCTGCCGGACATCAAACGCCGCCTGGAAAATCTGTTTGTTAACAAAATGACGCCTGGCACCACCGCTCTGGTTCTGCCCGAAATCATCC
>CATPCN010000269.1 GCA_955652855.1 uncultured Chthoniobacterales bacterium
AACGAGGCAATCATATCTTGGGCCGCACACCCGCCGCTTACCACCGACACCATATAACCCGGCGATGCTGGCGTCTTCGAGACAGACGCCCGCGCCAGAGAGAACGTTGAGCACTTTGCGCTTCCACTCCAGGCGGGCCACCAGAGACGACTCGCGACGTCGCGGCATTTTGACGGGTGAAACCGAGGTGTCTAGAATGGATGCTATTGCTCCGAACAGATCCCAAAACTGCCATGTGCCGGAGTTAACCTTGGGAGGAGGAAAACAGATCTCGCTTTCCCCGTAACCGAGGCAATAAACCAAACGACAAAAGCCTGCAGGAGGCGAGACTGCATCAAAGCCTGCAGGAAGTTTCACTTCGATGGAGAGATCTTCAGGTTCCTCCGCTACATGACTCTCAGCCACAAGTAAGAATCGGACTGGGTTCGGCCGCCACCTGCCGCGCCAATCCGATATTCGTTTGAGGTATTCAGCCGATTCCTCATACCCGATGTTGCCGAAACAGTTTTGCAACCAGGCTTCTCGACTGCTCGGCGGGAATATGGCTGGCGGCCCCTCGCAGGATTTCGGCCTGGACACTACAGATTCCTCGATGTTCATGTCCTGATGGTGACCCGTTAGCGTAAACTTTTTACAGTTCCCTCTGATAGCGCGCGAACCTCATCGTCGTCTTAAAGTCGAATGTCTATGCCGTACCCAGCAGCCGCGTCTGATTCACCGGGCGCGCATCCTCCATCTCAGCCTGATCCACCCCCTTCGCCGTGATCGAATACCGGCCGGAATCATTCCGCGTCAGCAGACCATTCTCCTTCAAGTACCAAAGACTAAATTCCAAATGTTCCCGTGGACACCCCAGCAGTTCTTCCAATTCATGAAGACTGACCGCCGCCTGATTCGGCTGATTTACCCGCGCCGTGTAAAGCAAATCCAGAATGCCGCGGCGCTTGGCCTTCTCGGCTGGCTTGCCTACCGCCGCTTCTCCTTTCGCGAACACACGCCATCGCAACTGACGATTCAAGTGAAAATTGACGTCATAGGCCGCACGCCGCTCCGGATCGCTGAGAAGCCGATAAGCCTCCAGAATGGCCCGAAAACTCTCGGAGCTTCCCGTCTCCGCATTGTCCGGGTGAAAACGCTGCGCCAGAATCCGGTATACGCGATGGATGGTTTCCGCATCGGCCTTGGGATTCACCTGTAATACTTCGTAGTAATCTGTTACCGGTTCCACGGGCCCCGATTTCGCTTCGTAATCGCCATTGTTTTCGTAACTCAGACCCGCCTTGAATCGCCCCCCTGGAAGCGGCACGCATCGCAGCACTCTCGCACGCGCTTTGCCCAAATTAAGCGGGTTGCCGGGCTCACCCTTGACGATCACCACGGTGTTCTTAGGAATCTCCGCCACCAATTCCACCCCCAGCCCGTCGTCGCTGGCATCCAAAACTTTTACCGGTGTTTCGGCGGAGAGTCCCGGCGCATTCTCAAGCCTGACCCAGACGCCTTTTGATTCCCGGAGCGTCCCCCGGCGTGGCTTCCTGCGGCGTTCCGACACTTGTGGCATTAGTCGCTCGTCGCTATGCTGATCGGCAGAGACGTGCCAAAATGTTAGGCGCGCGCGTCTTCAGTTAAACTCAACGCCTAGGAGTCCTATCACTTTGACAACCGGAATACCGCAAGATCAATTGGACCGAATTCAACCAACCGTGGAGGCCCTGCTGGAGGAGTTGCGGCGGCTCACGCCCAACCTCACCGGCGCGAACGCACCCGCGGTCGATTATCAACTCCTGAAAGAGGATGGCGAGTGACCATCCAGGAAGCCGCTCGATCCCTTCGTTCGCGCCAAGTCTCGTCGCTCGAACTCACCAACCACTGCCTGGATCAAATCGCGAAGCACAATCCGAGATTGAATGCGTTTATCACGGTCACCGCCGAGAGTGCCCGCGCCCGCGCCCAGGAATTGGATCGCGAACTGGCAGCCGGCCAGGACCGTGGTCCACTGCACGGCATCCCCATCGCGCACAAGGACCTGGTCTGGACCAAAGGAGTACGCACCACGTCCGGCTCGAAACTGTTCGCCGATTTTGTTCCCGATTCCGACGCCCCAGTCGTCCGCAAGCTAGCCGGCGCCGGCGCGGTCCTGGTGGGCAAGACTGGCTTGCACGAGCTGGCGTACGGTGTCACGTCCGACAATCCGCATTTCGGCGCGGTTCGAAATCCGCGCGATCCCGAGCGCTCGCCTGGTGGATCGAGCGGCGGTTCCGCTGCCGCGGTCGCCACCGAAATGGCATTCATGGCCACCGGCACCGACACCGGCGGATCCATTCGCATTCCCGCCGCCTTCTGTGGAGTGGCCGGCTTGAAACCAACTTACGGGCTGGTGGACCGCGCGGGAATTCAGCCGCTGGGCTTCAGCCTGGATCACATTGGACCGCTCGCACGAACGGTCGGCGATGTCCGAACGAGTTTCGACGCGATGGCAGGCACTGTGCAGCGCAAGCCGGCTCCAGCGAGTCTCAAAGACCTGCGAATCGGCTTGCCGGAGAATTTCTACTTCACGCGCGTCGCACCCGATGTAAGCGACGCTGTTCACAAAGCAGCCGCTCAGGCCGGGCAGTTGGGCGCGCGCGTGATCCCCGTGCGGGTGCCGGACGTCGATGCCTTGAATGCCGCCGGCCGCGTGATCTTGCTGGCTGAAGCATCCGCTCTTTACGCGCCATACCTCGACCGCCGCGAAGATTTCGGCTTGGACGTTCTGGCGCTACTCGATCAAGGCCGGCTGGTCCCCGCCATCGACTACGTCAACGCGCAGCGAATCCGAAAGATGCTGTTGGACGACTTCCACGCGCTCTTCAAAACCATCGATTGTCTGTTCACTCCAGCCACCGCGACCACGGCGCCGTCAATCGGCCAAAAACAAGTTGAGATCGACGGTGAAATGCAAGACAGCCGCTTGGCCAACACCCGGCTGGTCCGTGGCATCAACGTGCTCGGCTTCCCCGCCCTGTCGATTCCTTGCGGCGAATCCGCGGGACTGCCGATCGGCCTGCAAATAGTCGGACGGCCGTTGGAGGAAAACCTCCTGCTCGCCTTGGG
>CATPCN010000270.1 GCA_955652855.1 uncultured Chthoniobacterales bacterium
AATTCCCAAAAAAGCGTGCAGGTGAACGACCCATCGGGATTCGGCAGCGCGATCATCATGAAACTTTTCCGGGGCCAGATGTGGAGAGCCTCCTTTTCCATTCGCCATGAAGCATTCGGCCCGGGCGGAATCGTCAGCTCTTTGTAGCCATGCGCGAGATAGCTCTCGTCGTACTCGAAATTGTCGATCTTAAGTTGCATCGATTGCCGCACGGCGGAGAACGCGCCATCCACTCCGATGACGGCATCGCCGCACGCGTGAATGGTTTCCGGAGTTGCCGCCGAGACGGCGGCCTCTACAGAAGAATCGACGAGGTGAGCTGTCGCGGAATCCAGGTCGACGCCGGTGCATTTGTGATTGAATTTTACATGCACATTCGAATAGCGCTGGGCCGCTTCGATCACGGTGGTATTCAACGCCGCGCGCCCGATCGAGTTGATGTGCTTGTTTGGATCGACATCGTAGGGCGCGAAGATCGTGCGCGCTCCCGCGCCTGCGGGATGGATCATCCGGCCACGCATCGGGATCGCGTGTTTCAGGACTTCGTCGGCGATTCCGATTTGCTGGAGTGCGTGGATCCCACGGGTTGAAAGCGCGAGGTTGATCGAACGTCCGCCCACCATGTTGCCTTCGCGCGGATCGCCCCGCCGTTCGTAAAGATCGACATCGTAGCCGCGCCGGCCCAAATAGGCCGCGAGCAATCCGCCGGCTAACCCGGAACCGATCAATATGACTTTCACTCCCATCCAACAGAATTCTTAACCACGGATTACACGGATAGCACGGATGAAACGAATCTTGCGGACGGCGTTAGAAACGTGATTTAAGGTTTGGACGGATCGGTGGATGAGATCGACATGGAACACGACCAATCGCCGCGCGCTGGCTCGGAAGACGACGCCGTAGCGCCGCGCCCGAGCCGAGTTGGAGCGGGCGCGTCGACCAGCGGACCGCACGAGTCGGCGGACGAAGCGAATCAAGCCCCAACTCCCGGAGCACAACCAGCCGAAGAAAAGGGACAGGCCAAATTGCGCGCGCCGGATCGCGTTGCGGCCGGAATGCACGCGTTGGCCGAGAGTTTGAAATTCACATTGCGCGAGACCGGCTTGGTGCGCGGAATCGGCGATTGGCTCAAGGTCAACAAGAAGGACGGATTCGATTGCCAGAGCTGCGCCTGGCCAAGTCCCGACGAAGATCGACATCTGTTCGAATTTTGCGAGAACGGCGTGAAAGCGCTGACGAGCGAAGCGACTAGGAAACACATCGGTCCCGAATTTTTCGCGAGCACTCGATCGCCGATCTGCAGAAGCAAACTGATCATTGGTTGGAGCTGCAAGGCCGGCTTGTTCATCCGATGGTGAAGCGTGCCGGCGGCGCTCATTACGAGTCGATCGAGTGGGGCGAGGCGTTCGAATTGATGGCGCGCGAGCTCAGCGCGTTGCCAACGCCGAACGCGGCCGCGTTTTACACCAGCGGGCGCACGAGCAACGAAGCTGCGTTCTTATATCAGCTGTTTGCTCGCCAATTCGGCACGAACAATTTGCCGGATTGCTCGAACATGTGCCACGAATCCAGCGGCGTCGCGTTGAAGGAAAGCATCGGGATCGGCAAGGGCTGCGTGAAACTGGAGGACTTCGAACACGCCGACGGCATTTTCATCATCGGCCAGAATCCCGGCACGAATCACCCGCGCATGATGACGACGCTCGAGCGCGCGAAAAAAAACGGCGCGACCATCGTGGCGATCAATCCGATTCGCGAGACCGGATTGATTTCGGTGGTGAATCCAAATCCGCAGGAGTATCGCAACCCGCTCAAATTCGCGGCCAAGATGCTGTTCAATCAGGGAACGCCGCTGGCCGATCTTTGGTTGCCGGTCCGCATCAACGGCGACATGGCGGTGATTCGCGGGATCATGAAAGAGATGCTCGCAGAAGAGGAACGCCGTCCCGGCGCGGTGTTAGATGGACAGTTCATCGAGCAATTCACAACTGGCTTCGAGGAATTCGCCGCGCACGTGCAAGCGACGTCGTGGGACCAGATCATCGAGGCGAGTGGATCGACGCGCGAACAGATTCGCGAAGCCGCAGAGATCGCGATGCGTTGCAAACGCATGATTTGTTGCTGGGCGATGGGATTGACGCAGCACAAGAACGCCGTCGCCACCATCCAAGAGGTGATGAATTTTCTTCTCCTCGGCGGCAACATCGGACGTCCCGGCGCTGGACCGTGTCCGGTGCGCGGCCATTCCAACGTGCAGGGCGACCGGACGATGGGGATTTGGGAACGGATGAGCGATGCGTTTCTCGATAAACTCGGCCGCGAATTTCAGTTCAGTCCGCCGCGCGAGCACGGCACCAACACAGTTGAGACAATCAAGCAGATGTGCGACGGGAAGATTCAGTTCTTCTTTGGTATGGGCGGCAACTTTCTCGCGGCCACACCGGACACGGAATACACGGCGCAGGCGTTACAGAAGTGTTGCGTCACCGCGCACGTCTCGACCAAACTAAACCGCGCGCATCTAATCACGGGGCAGATCGCGCTCATTCTGCCTTGTCTTGGTCGCTCCGAAATCGATCGACAGGAATCCGGGGATCAATTCATGACTGTGGAAGACTCGATGGGCATCATCTGTTCGTCGCGCGGTCGCGCTACACCGGCGAGCAAACATCTTCGGAGCGAGCCGGCAATCATTGCCAGTCTGGCCAAAGCGACCCTTGGATCGCGATCGACCGTTGATTGGGACGGACTCGTTGGAAATTACGACCGGATCCGTGATCACATTGAGCATGTCATCGCCGGATTCGACGACTTCAACGCGCGAATTCGCGAAGACGTTTTCTATCTGCCGAACGACGCGCGTGATCGGCGGAAATTCAACAATTCGGAAGGCAAAGCGAAGTTCATCATTTCCGAGTTTAGGCCGCACAAGCTCAAGCCAGGCCAGTATTTGATGACGACGGTTCGAAGCCACGATCAGTTCAACACGACGATCTACGGACTGGATGATCGCTATCGCGGCGTTTACAACGGCCGCCGCGTTATTTTCATGAGTCCCGATGACATCGATGCGGCCGGTCTGCAGCAGGGCCAGCTTGTTGATCTAACGAGCTATTTCAAAGACGAAACTCGTCTGGCGCGGCATTTCATGGTCGCCCCGATCGAAATCGCGCGCGGTTGCACCGCGACTTATTTTCCGGAAGCGAATGTCCTGGTCTCGATCAACAATTCGGCGGATCGAAGCAACACGCCCGTGAGTAAGAGCGTTGTCATTAGCATCGCGCCGTCGAAGGACACGGCCGTGGCGGTTGATCGGATTCGCCGCGAAGCGGTACTGTAGCGGCGCACTGCGAGCGCCGAAATCCGGCGGTCATAGACCGCCCTACAGACTCGGATTCAAAACCACTCGCTCGACGTGCGAATAAATGTTGAACGATGGGGGTCGGATAAAACCAAGGTCTGATTGCCCCTTGCGCGCAAACTGCATCGCCAGGCTCGACGGCGCCGAAACTGAAGCCACGATCGGAATTCTGGCCAGCGACCCTCGTGGCACTTCGCCTGCTTAAGCAGCAGCGGCACGATGAGCAAATTTGAGCCGCTTCCGGAGGAACTTCAGCCTGTCGTTCATAGTCTTGAACTCAAGGCCGTCCTGGTCGTCGATGACGACAGACAGCTCGCTTCGGCGCTGCAATGGATCCTGGCCGACGAAAATTTTCTGGTCGACGTCGCGTTCGATGGCGAGGAAGCGATGCTCAAGGTCAAGGCACACGAGTACGACGCGGTCATCT
>CATPCN010000271.1 GCA_955652855.1 uncultured Chthoniobacterales bacterium
CCCAGGAATTGGTCTGGCGAAGGCCCGTGCCGAGCATGCAAAGAGCCGGGACTTGGTGGGCAACGGTGTTCACCCACTTCACAGCCGCAAGGCCGAAGAACTGAAGCAGACCACCGACGCGGGCAATACGTTCAAGGCCGTCGCCAGCGACTGGATTGAGAAAAACAAGAAGCGTTGGACTCCGGACTACCTACGGCAAGTCAAAGCCTCTATGGCATCAGATGTGTTCCCTCAGATCGGAGTTCTACCGATCAAGCAAGTCACTGCGGCGCACGTGCTGAGCCTGATGAAAAAGGCGGAGGCTCGTGGTGCGGAAACAGTTGCGATTCTGATCCGTCAATGGTGCTCGGCGATATTTCGCTATGCGGTCGCCAATCTCCAGGCCGATGCCGACCCTGCCGCTGCGTTGAAGGGCGCAGTAACTCGCCCGAAGGTTAAACACAACGCCCCGCTCTCCGCAAAAGAACTACCCGCATTAATGACAGCCCTTGGAAAGTTCGGGGGGTATCGAACCACTGCCATCGCCATCGAACTGCTGCTACTCACATTTGTCCGCACCGTGGAGTTGCGGAAGGCGAGGTGGTCAGAATTCGATCTTGACGCGGCGCTCTGGCGAATACCTGCCGAGCGGATGAAGATGAAGACGGAGCACATTGTCCCGCTTTCCTCACAGGCAGTCGCGCTGGTTAAGGAGTTGAACGAGTGGACAGGAGGTCGGAACTATCTGTTCCCGAATTACCGCACGCCGAACGACTGCATGACCGCAACCACCGTCAACCGTGCGCTTGAACGGATGGGCTACCGAGGCAAATTCTCTGCCCACGGGTTCCGCAGTACAGCCTCGACGCTATTGCACGAGCAGGGTTACCGCCCCGAGGTTATCGAACGACAGTTGGCACATGCCGAACGAAACAAAGTGAAGGCTGCCTACAACCACGCCGAATACCTGAAAGAGCGGAAGACGATGATGCAGCAGTGGGCGAGCTATATTGATTCGTTACACGCGGGTGCGAACGTACTGCCGATAAAGACAGGCAGTGGACAGAAGGGAACTACGGCAGGAGGATAGAGTCAAATGTCAGTAGACCGAAGTTGCAGGAGATGTAACCCCTAACCGCCAATGGAGTGGCGAAATCGTCGGCATTGTGCTGACGAGCAATAAACAGCCACTCCGGACGGCAAATCCCCAAAGATTTTCGCCGCCGGAAGATATTGACCGGCGGCATGCGCTTGTGCGCCTTGCCGAACAAGGAGCACGAGCATGAGCACCACGCAGCAGACAAGCGTCACCGCGCCGCCCAAAAGGCAGCGAGGTCATACCCAGGCACGCGCCCCCGTCATTAGCCTCGACCACTGCGGGCGGCTGCGTGTGGCACACCTTTTGGCCATTTTCGGGATTTCGCACGCGACGCTGTACGCGGGGTTGAAGACCGGGCGATACCCTCCGCGGGACGGATATGACGGCAAGTTCCCCTACTGGAAGACCGGGTCCATCAAGGCGTTTCTCGACGCCTGACGATAAGTGCAGCCAATCGCATTTCGCGTGCACCGGTGTTCGCTATGGTTCGGCTATGCGACGGCGCGGTGCTCAAGGAGAAGATTATGAACGACGACATTGGCAAGTATTTGCAGCGGATGAAGCGGTACGAGTTCCTGAAGCTAGTGCGACAACACCGCCCATTGCTGACAACAGAGGAAGCTGCGGCCTACCTCGGTATGAAGAAACGCACGCTTGAATCGTGGCGCGATTTGGGCAAAGGCCCGCGACATGTGCAGATGGGTAAATTTGTTCGCTACCACCTCGATGTACTCGACGCATGGATAACGACCAAGGGTCAGCCGAGTAGCGGGTCTACCGGACATTCGGTCACGTCATCCCTGGCCACCGTCTAGTCCAATCTCGGCGTGCGAATCATTCTGGGTCAGCATCTGGAGAAAGATTCCGTGTCCCCTGAAATGTCCCGCTGGCGAGACACTTGTCCCCCCGTGATTACGACAACACGACGCCGTACACCCACCCGAAAACGAGTTACATGGCGCGGAAATCATCCGTTTGCGTATGGGCGCGAGGCGTTCCGGATCGTGACCGTCGGCGCGTCCCTATCCTATTAGACATATTACTAGATCATGCACATTCCAACTATTCCAAAGGGACCGGAGTTGGCCGAATTGATCGCCGCCGATCCCGAATACGCGAAGCGTTATGAGCAATGCATGCGGGACATCGAAGCATGTGAGAGCGTGGCGGAACTGAAGCGCTGCACCAGCGCGGCAAACCTCGGCAGAGGCTATGCCCAGGAGTGGAATTCCCATCACGGCATGTTGCAGCGTGTGGCGAAAAGCAACATTCCGCTTTCGGACGAACTCAAGCCCTTTCCGGCGTTCCTCGCTCACGTTGGCCCGAAGCCGCACTACGAAACGACTGGCAAGCTCTCAATCGACAAGACTAACTCGAAGGGCTACATCATCGGGCATTTTCGCTGGCAGCACCCGGAGGGCCAGACACGCAACCGAAGCTGCTCTAAATTTCACATCTATAAAGGTCGGTACTACAACGACAACGATTTGGCCGTTCTGCTCTTCACCCTCGGCGGCAAGCCGATCAAGGCCGATACCGTAAAGAAGCGTCGCCATCGCGGTAAGACCACGGCCAATCAGTTCGAGGCGGTGGGCGTACCCTACGAATCGGGCCTAGACCCGGTGTCCGAGTGGAACTTCGCGCCAGCGTACGTCAATAAGATGGCCGTGCTATTCCGGGTCAACCACGGCAACGGTGAAACACGCATCGCCTTCTTCATCCGCTGGCTCAAGACCCGGGAAATCCCCCGCTGTGAATCTCACATGCTTGATCCAGCGGCCACCAGCGAGCAGCGCACCGTGCTTCGAGAACTGGCGCAGCAACTCGGCCACGCCCTTTCGTACGCTGAACTCGAACTGAAGAAACTACAGCAGGAAAATATCAGTAAAGAGATCGCGAACTCCGTTTACCAGCCCTTCACACCGGCGAGCGAGCCAGCGTCTGATCCGAATCCCAGTCACGTACTGAAGTTCAGTGGGTGCAACTCACCCGCACCACCGGTGTTCGTCGGTTCTTTTTCTTCGGATGCGCCCGCAATTCCTGCCACTTTGGCGATCCCGGACGACACCAATACATCGGCGGCGGTCGCTGAGGTTGCGAGCGAACAGGTATTTGCGAACGGTCTAGGTGCACCCACTGCGCCCGCAAGCCAAGAGCAGGTGTCAGTCCTCGACCCGGTGAAGCATTCGCGATTGATAGCAGACTTAGCGCGTGTGTGCGAGACAGCAAATGTTCTGCCGGAATTCGTTCGTCATTCCGCCAAGCCGTTCCTGACCGCACCAGAGCTGGAATGGCTCCAGAAACTTCACGAGCACCGAAAGGCGGGACGTGGGTTGGTGTTGACCGGCAAGCAGGCGGTACCGCCGGAGATCAAATTTCAGGCGATGGCTGGGGTCTTGCTGCGGTGGTTTATTGACGCACGCGTCATACCCGTGCACACACTGCTTTCGCTCGTTGGAGACAATGAACTACCGGTCCCCAGCGTCTTGCTGGTTCCCAACCTGTTCCTAGTCAGCCAGTCCAAGGTGTTCCCGGCCTGGAGGCTGCATCAACTCCATGATCTCCTAATCCACCGGCGGTGCAGCGGAAAGCCCACAGTCGTGTACGTCGAGGACCTACTAAAGATGGAGCAAGCGTTCGGGCAGGCTTTTGCTCAACACCTTACGTACGGCAACGAGATATGCGCGGCGGCATTCGCAAGTTGAGTCCGCGTCGCGCACATCGGTGGTCAGGGACCGGGCCGGAGTCGCGGACTCCGACCACGCCCGCTGCTGCGACGCCGTTCCTCGCAGACGCCCCATTGGTGACATTGACCACAGTGCGACGACCGCTGGGTCCCGACTATGACCTTCTTCCACGCTGGACTAGCAGTAGCACGTCGAACCCGCAGCAATCGTGTGCATGCATTTCATTACATCCTTTGCGTGAGCGATGAGCACAGAATTGCGCCGCGTGCCTCCCAAAGGTCGAGTCGTACACCCCCGCACTGACCTCGCAAGGACGCTCGCAGCGCTATCGGGCCGACTCCGTCGAACTCGTGACAAAGCTCTACGCACCGAAAGTCAGGATCACTACCTCGCACTAACATCAGGCCAAAAAACGTGAGCATGCGCGTACGTCATGATGCAGAGCGCGTCGGCCATGCTGCGGTTGAACGTCAGCAGTTGTCAGTAGCTGACAGTATTCGAGCACAGCATCCGGGTCAACGACTCTTGCTCCAATACGAATACGGCCTAGCCGCGTATCGGGGTCGCGGGTTTGCGCATAGCGGCGACCAGAACGATCACCGGCGACTACCTATCTTCACCACCTCTCTCACCGGCAACAAGCGCTACGGCCCGCCAAAGGGGTCTACAGCCCTTCCCCGGGACTTCCCCTCAACCGGCTGCTCACGACCCACACCGGCCTGTGGCGATTTTCTGGACCACTGACCGGTGTACTTTGTAAGCGGCCGTTCGCTGAATTCGTCGAGAGAAACAGAATTCGGTGCAAGGAGTCGTTGCCGGATTCTTGAGCAAGATTGCAGCCGATCGGCCGCTTTCAAAAATCTGACTGTGCGCGAACGACCCTGAGCGGGCGTAGCGGTCTCCAGAAAGCAGACGCCCAACGAGTGAGGTAACCGGCGCGGCCGCGTTGCCGCTCGTCATGTTCAAGCCATGAATTGGCGCGTCCGGTTGAACGCGTTAGGCGGCGCACCATTCGATTGTGGCTTAGTCGATAGCCTCGATAATGCGCAAGTCCCGATCAACTGCCTTGCCCAATATGCGGAGTGCTTCCTGGTAGCCGGGACTGTCGTGTGCGGCGACCGCTTGTGTGACGCTGTCGAATTCCAATAGAACGGTGCGTTGGCTGAGACCGCCGTCATATACTTGGGCCGGGTTCCCTCGCGCGAGTATGCGCGCGCCGGCTTTCTGAAGCGCGGGAGCGGCGAGCTTCGCATAAGCGGCGAGAGCCTCGGGGTCGTGAATAGAGCGATACGCGGCAATCCAATACGCTTTGGGCATGGGAAGATGATCGTTGTGGTTGAGAGAGATTACGCTTGCTGGGATGGCGCTACCAATTTTGCAACATGTTGCAGGACGATGCCGAGAGCCGCTTAACGAGAAGTAGAGAACCTAAGATAGACGCAAAGCAAAGCGTCCATCGTCCATATGACCTATCGCGTGGCCATGGAAAAGCCCCGAAAATCATCGGGCAAGGGGCCAATAGTGGAACCTAAACCGGCAACAATGGATCGGCCTGCCAGATCGCGTCTGCTCGACCGCGTCCGCGACAGAATTCGGGTCAAGCAATATACCTTCCGCCCCGAGCAAGCTCACCTCGATGGGATTAAACGCTTCATCCATTTCCATGGCAAGCGGCACCGCCCGAGGTCGAGGCCACCTTCCGCACCTAAACCCAATTTTCATTGATCGCTCGTGGCCGACGAGCGCCGACCAATGACCGCAATGGAGCGCAATGCGCTATGGCCGGAGTTGGCCGGAGCGGCGGTTCCAATTGTTTGCCGATAGCAGACAACGGATAAGCTGCGCATATCGGCGATCGGCTGCTTTGCGGCACCAGCCCCAAAGGCAGCCGTCGGCCATTTGCTGCCGTCCGGCGAGCACGACTCAGCGCCCGGAAGCGGCCGTTCGCAGCATGACGTTACGGGGCAATCTAAGAGACTCCAAGCGGCTGCCCTCAGCGGAAACGCACACACTGGCTGCCACAGGTGGCAGTGCCCCCGGTGATACGCAGGTGGGTACGAATGCGATGCCATTAGCATGACAGTGGCCTTTACGCGACGGAGTCCTGCTTCACCTTCGGTCGGTTTGCCCTCGACAAGCTGAAATCAGCGGGCGCAAGATCAGTGTGCGCCAACCGGCGAATAGCTGTCAGGAAATCGTCAGAAGGGGGATCATGAAACGCCACATGCTGTGGGCGCGAGCAAGCTGCGCCGTTGCGATTGCCGTCATCGCCATTTCACCGCTGCTCGCGCAAAACGCCGCGGGAATAAAGA
>CATPCN010000272.1 GCA_955652855.1 uncultured Chthoniobacterales bacterium
ATCCAGCGCCGATCTTCGATGAAAGCAATTTTTTCGGCAATCCGGAAAACCATTGGGCGCCTCGAAGCATAGTATCGCTGATGGTCCTCGCCGTCCCGAAGGAGTGGCAAGTCGAGATCGCGGGACTCGCGCGCATTACGAGCGCCGGCGAGTGGTGGCGGGGGCTATAGACGATATTAGATCGGCAACTCGCCTGCGAAGCATTGTAGGAATGTGGTGCGGGTTGTCACCAGCGAAGCGGAGTGACGATGACTGATTCCGGAGCAAGCGCCTCTGTCGATACGGGGCAGAACCAATGGTTCGAAGAAATGATCCGAGCGATGTTTCGACTATTGCATCACTACGAGCAAGGCAACTTTGACGCCGCACGCTATCTAAGGGAAGTGCAGCCGAATGTGTTTTTCCCGGACAAGCATGCGGCGTACTTCTTGTTTTTGTTGAAATACTGTGACGAGTTCTTTCGAGCCCGCGCATTGCTCGCCGACAAAGCCTCGCGCGATCTCTACGACCAACTCTTGCTATTTCGCCTTCTGGGGCACATGCACGTGCGATTGCCATTCAATAACGACGAAACGAAAACCTACGACGAAATAGCTAATAGCTGGCGTCTGCACGAAACCAATGATGGCGGAGCCTTCGGCAAGCTTTCTATCTTCCAGATACCCGTGATGGGGCAGGACATTCGCGTCAAGTGCTGGAGAGAGAACGTCGCCGCAACGTTCCTCACCCGGCAATATTATCTGAATCGGGACGGTTCCAACGTCGAGCCTGTTCCCGGCGACTACATTGTCGATGCGGGCGGATGCTTTGGTGATACAGCGTTGGGGTTTGCGGCCACAGCCGGAGAGTCGGGTCACGTTTACACATTCGACCCGATGCCCAAGCACTGCGCGATCATTCGGGAAAACCTTGCAATGAATCCTGCCCTTGCGTCGCGCATATCCGTGTTCGAACTCGGGCTTTCCGCAACGGCGCGTACCGGTCGGGGGTTTTCTGGCGTCGAGGGAACGATTAACCCAGGTGCGACTGCCTTCGACGATGCGATATCCACGACAACGCTCGATAAGATGGCGGATGACGGAACGCTCGCCCGCGTCAATTTCATCAAAATGGATGTCGAAGGAAGCGAGTTGGACGCGCTGAGAGGCGCGGAGTGCGTAATACGCAAACATCGCCCACGCCTTGCGATCTCTCTGTACCACAGGCCGGAAGATTTTTTTACGATCCCGCTATGGCTTGACCAGCTTAGCTGCGGCTATCGGTTCCATCTTGATCATTACAGTATTCACCACGAAGAAACGGTGCTCTATGCTGCCGTATAGCGGCCCTCGTATGACGGCCCGCTTTGCGCTGACTTCAGCGGTGTTTTAACTCGCAGCGACGGGTGACGGATTGGCGCATCCGTTGCGAACGGTGGCGCATTCAACGGGGTCGTAGCTAATCCAATGTCGAAATAGGAAACCATGACTGCCATAATATTTTTGTCTGGTGACGCAATGAATGACGCGCTGGGCGCCGCCGGACGCGCGCATCGACCACTGTTTGAAAGCCTTGGTCACGATTTTGTTGAGGTGAACTTTGCGAAGGCCGGAGCCCAAGAGTTGCTGGACCGAACTATCAAGACTAAGGCGATCGAGTTTGCATACAGTGCCATGGGGATGGGGGCTGACATTCGCGGCACGAGGCCTGACGGAACGGAAATGAATCTGTGGGAGGCTATCGGCGTGCCGTTCATATCGCTCATGGGGGATTCGCCGGCGTATTTTTTCGATCGCCATGTCATGCGTAGTCCATGGCATGCATGCCTGTACTACTACCCCGAACATCTAGAGCTTAGGAAGCGGTTCCCGTTGACTACCGCACTCTACGGCCTAGTCGCACCTATGCCTTATGACCTGACAGATAAGCGCGACGTTGATTTTCGAAAAAAGGAGAACGGCAAACTACTGTTCCTAAAGAATGGCAACGATCCCGACAAACTTGTTCAGGGCTGGCGCGAGACGATTCCGGCACAGACATTTCTGATGCTATCCGAGCTCGCTAGCGAACTAGTTATTAATATAGCGACGGAGATCGGGTATGACATTGATGCGTTCGTTACGGCCTATTTTTTAGGTAAGGGATGGGATATCAGCGAATTCGCAAATCTCCGCCTATTTTTTGTCGCACAACTTGACGATTATCTAAGACGTATCAAAAGTACGATGGTCGCTGACGCAATAGCGGATTTTCCAGTTGAAATTCATGGCTTCAATTGGGAGCATTTCGATTTTTCGCGCAGACGGGCGACATTCGTGCCCGGAGGAGATTATGCTCGATCTAGGAATGAGATTCTAGAATCGCTCGGGATGATCGACATGTCCCCGAATACCCAGCGCTCACCCCATGACAGGCCCATGCGTGCCTTTGGACTGTGTACGTTGTGCATTACCAATGAACAGCGCTTCTTTAAGGAGCATATTACGAAATGGGAACAATTCAGCTACCGGTTTCAGAAAGATCATTTACGCGAGAAAGTTGCCGATGTATTGGCTCACCCGAGGCAATATGTCGAGCTCGGGCTCGACGTTGCTGAGCAATTTCGACGAAGACATCGGCCCGAGGACTTCGTGCAATTCATGTTAGACACCGCCAGCCATGCTCGCCTGGGGTGTGGTGCGCGACCTTCGGGGCTACAGAACTTTTTTGTGTGGCCGCCTGGCAAATTCGTGTGACTGAGTCGTCCTCTCTCTCGGGAGTAATTGCCGATGAGTATTGATGCAAATTCGCCCTTTCATATTTTCGATTACGCGATGAAGACCCGAGGCTGGATGAAATTCGATGCCGCCGTACCGGAGGAGTTGTGCGATCGAATGAGGGGTGACATTGCCGGGCACGTCGAGCGATGCGGCGAATTGCAGCGCAGGGCCGGTATCCCTGGCGCACCCGATGGTACGGCTCATCACACAGTTGGCTATGGAGACAGCATCGACGAATTTCTCGAGCACGGATTTCTCCACGATCATGTCACGCACTTCTTTGGCGGTCCTTACATCATGCATGCATGCAACCCCGTGACAATTTCGTCAGGGGGGCGCAACTATGTCCACCGAATTCACAAGGACATGCATACGCACACTGGTGGATTCCGAATGCTGATTAACATGCTTGTGATGATCGATGCGTTCACTTTGGACAATGGTGCGACCTACATCCTGTCCGGATCGCACCACGAAGTGGGTCCGCCGTCGGAAGCATTCTTTTACGAACGCGCCGAGAGGATTACGGGCCCGACCGGATCAATTGTATTATTTGACTCTAGTGTTTGGCACGCAGCGGGAGAGAATGTAAGCGGTCGGACACGCACTGCCATGACATTGAGCTTAAGCCGACCCTTCTTAAAGCCGCAAATGGACTACGCACGGTTCCTCGGGTTGGAGCAAGGTGCGCACCTTTCTGAGCGCATGCGGCAATTGCTCGGCTTTCACGCGGGGGTAGCGACCAGCCTCGACGAATGGTACCGGCCCGCGGGTCTACGCATGTACCGGCCCGATCAAGGCTAGTATGCGCATGCAGAATCCGTAGATCCTGCCGCCGAAGGGCTACACCACGTCTCCGCGCTGCCACCCTTACCGTACGGCCAGACGCAATTCGTCGTAGGAGCTTCGACTAGTCGGCTGGCCCCGGCAATGACGACCGTTTTTTCGACAGGACACCTGAGGTGAGCATGAACACGCCGAGCCCGACATCAAGGATCGCCAGCAGCGTAGTCCGCGACTTCGAGAAAGAGGCTATCACCGAAGGCGAACGGCGTTACAGCTACGATTTCGACGACTCGGTTCGGCATTTCGCGCTTCGTCGCTTTCAACCATATTTGTGTCGCGGGTCGGCCCTGGAGTTGGGGTGCCACCAAGGTGGAATGACCCGTTTGCTCGTGGATAGGTATCCTGACTTGACGGTTGTGGACGCCGCCGCCAACGCACTTTCCGAAGCACGTAGCACCTTGCCAGAACGCGTGCAGTTTGTGCTCGGGACGTTTGAGGATGTGACGCTACCCTGTCGATACGAAGCAATCTTCATGATCAATGTGCTAGAACATGTGGACGATGCTGTTGCAGTCCTAAAGCGAGTGCGAGAATGGCTTACCGACAGCGGACGCCTTTTTCTGTTGGTGCCCAACGCGAACGCTCCCTCGCGGCAGATTGCAGTTCGTATGGGGCTGATCGATCATAACCAGGCCGTGACCGAGATCGAAGCCCGCAACGGCCACCGACGGACCTATGCGCTCGATACATTGGGCCGTGACTTGCGCGCCGGGGGCTTACGCATTGAGGATTTGGGGGGCCTGGTTTTCAAGGGATTGGCTAACTACCAAATGGACAAAGCGCTCGAAGCGGGGATAATTTCCCAGGAATATCTCGAAGGGTGCTATGAGCTCGGTAAGGTGTATCCCGATCTTTGTGCAAGTCTATTTGCGGTATGCGCGCGCTGAAATCCAAGGTCCAATCCAAGACTCAAGCTAGCTCCGGCATTCTCGCCGTGGGCGAGCGCGTAATCTTGCGCTTACCTACGTCGAGCGATTGTGACGAATGGGTTCGATTGCGGCGCGCCAACTGGACCTATTTGCGGTCGGCGGAACCCACCCCAAAGCCTGGCATCGATCCATCCGGACGGGAGGCATTTGACCGGTTGTTGACCACCGCGGTCACCGAGCGAAATCTTCGCCTTCTAGTGTGCTCCCGAACAACAGGGCTAATAATGGGGCAGATTAGTTTTGGCGACATCGCAAAGGGCTGTTTTCAAAGCTGCTACGTGGGCTATTGGATGGGGCGCGCTTTTACAG
>CATPCN010000273.1 GCA_955652855.1 uncultured Chthoniobacterales bacterium
CGGCGCCCGGGCCCGCTGGCAAGCCGCTCCCGATCTTTTTTGAATCGCGCGCTGATTGTCGATCGAAAATCGGTGCGAGAAGATGCGCGAGCGAATCAGCCGGGATGCGTTTCACTGCATCCGATTTGGAAATTAATTTTTCACCGACCATTTCCACGGCAATGCGAACGGCGGCGAGGCCAGTGCGTTTTCCATTGCGCGTTTGCAAAATGTAAAGCCGATTGTCTTCGACCGTGAACTCGAGATCCTGCATGTCCTTGAAATGCTTCTCGAGCAGCGCTCGCACTTTCATGAGCGCTTGGTGCGCAGCGGGCATTTCTTTGGCAAGATCGACAATCGGATGTGGCGTGCGCACGCCGGCGACCACGTCTTCGCCTTGCGCGTTGATCAAATATTCGCCGTAGAAAACTTTTTCGCCGCTCGCCGGATCGCGCGTAAACGCGACACCAGTCGCGCTCGTGTCGCCCATGTTTCCGAAAACCATCGTCTGCACATTAACGGCCGTGCCCCATTCACGTGGAATTCCATATTTGCGGCGATAAACGATCGCGCGATCATTCATCCACGATCCAAAAACCGCGCCGATTGCGCCCCAAAGTTGTGCCTTCGGGTCCTGCGGAAACGATTTCCCGGTGCGCTCTTTAATGAGCGCTTTAAAACGTTGCACAAGCGTTTTCAAATTCGCCACGCTGAATTTGGTGTCGGGAAAATCGTGCTTTCCGTAACGTTGGTCCTTCAGATGCTCGATTGCGCTTTCGAAAGGATCGTGATCTTCGCCGGGTCGTTTTTGCACGCCCATCACCACGTCGCCGTACATCTGGAGGAAACGTCGATACGAATCCCAGGCGAAGCGCGCGTTACTTGTTTTCTTTGCGATGATCTCGACGACTTCGTCGTTCATTCCAAGATTGAGGATCGTGTCCATCATTCCTGGCATTGAGTCGCGCGCACCGGAACGAACAGAGACAAGAAGGGGGCGTTCTTTATCTCCGAGTTTTTTTCCGACCGATTTCTCGATCCTGGCGAGCGCGCTCGCGACCTGCGGCGAGAGTTCACGAGGATACGTCCGTTTGTGCTCGTAAAAATAAGTGCAGACCTCGGTCGTGATCGTGAATCCTGGCGGCACGGGCAAGCTAATGCGCGTCATCTCGGCAAGGTTTGCGCCTTTGCCGCCGAGCAGGGGCTTCATGCTTCCGCTGCCGTCCGCTTGACCGTCGCCGAAATAATAAACGTAACGCGTCGCCTTTTTTCCTGTCGATCTTGTCGCGCGAGGTTTTTTCCGGACGGAGCGCGAAGGATTTTTGATCATGACGCGATGAAAATTCGAGATGCGGGAGGGCGGAAGCGCAAAGCTAGTTCCGCTCCTCGACGTGTCAACGCGTAGCGATCTATGGCCGCGCGAAATGATCTGCCGCCTCGTCCTAGGACGTTGCCACGCGGTCGCTCGGAACGACTACTTCGCTGATCGCGGCCGTAAAATCGTCCACGCCGGTGCTCGGGATGATGATCGTGTTGCGACGGCCGTGAGCTTCTTCAGTGATACGCAAAAACTTCCCGCGATCGTTTTCGCGGAACTCCACGTAAAAGATCTTGCGTTCGATCTGCACTTCCCTCGTCTCGATAATGCTATCCATTTTCGACGCGCGCAGTCTAGATCGGCCGTCCTCTAAATGGGAAGACAATTCTGCGTGGAATTCGACCGTTCCGAAGCGACAGAAAATCGTGATTAACGGCTCGGCCGCCGAGATTTCGGACGCTGGGAAGATTCGTTCGCGATCGCGAAATCCACCTGGCGTTTAAACACATCGACGCGCGCCACGAACACGCGTAGTTCGTCACCTACCGCGAATCTTTTTCGTGATTGTCGGCCGAGCAGCCGGCGTTGGGCCGGTTGGAATGTGTAGAAATCATCGGTCAGCGAGGAAATGTGAACGAGGCCGGTGAGCAAGGCGTCGGGCAATTCGATGAGCAGGCCATAATTACGCACGTCGATAATTGCCGCGCGAAAAATCTGCGGATCGCGCGCATCGAGCTGGCGCTGAAAGAATTCAAGCTTCTTCATTTTCGCGCCGTCGATCTCAGCTTCCGCAGCCACGCGTTCGGTGATCGAAATATGTTCGGCGGTGGAAACGATCTGGCCCACGTCCGCGCGCGAGCGGCGCGCATCGTCGCGAGTGGCGAGCGCGCGATGCACGACAAGATCGGCATAGCGGCGGATCGGACTGGTGAAATGCGTGTAGTTCACTTTCGCCAGCCCGTAATGTCCAAGCGGCTGCGCCGAATAGCGGGCGCGTTTTAGACTTTTGAGCAGGCCGATCTTTAGTGCCTGCTCCTCCGGTTTGCCGCGAAGAGAAGCGAGCAAACGCTGGAGTTCACGGCGCTGCGTGAGATCGCCAGCTTTATAATTGAAGCTGAGCACAAACTCGCGAAACTCAGTCAGTTTTTCCGGATCGGGATTTTCGTGGATGCGATAAATCGTGGGGATCGAGCGGTTCTTTAATTCGCGCGCGACCGCTTCGTTAGCAGCGAGCATGAACTCCTCGACGAGTTGATGCGATTCGTCGTTCTCGATCCGCTCGAGTCGAATCGGTTTCCCGGCGTCGTCCAGCCGAACTTTTCCTTCCGGAAAATCGAGATCGAGCGAGCCTTCCGCGAAACGATTGCGGCGCAACAGCGAGGCGAGTTCCCACGCGACGTGCAGGCGCTCACTCAACTTATCGCGCGACGGCGATTTCAAGATTGCGAACGCTTCTTTGTAAGTCAGGCGCCGTGCGCTGCGAATGACGGTTCGGGCAAAGCGCGCACTTTTCACGCGACCATCTTTGGTGAACTGAATGAAAAC
>CATPCN010000274.1 GCA_955652855.1 uncultured Chthoniobacterales bacterium
ATCTCACGACATACTTCGATGCCGAGTGCGGCGCAGTACGAAAGAATCTTCCGATCGTAGAAATCAGCATCATGCGTGCATAAAATATCGGCTTCGCCTTGCTCGGCGGTTTGCAAAACAATCAAATCCGAGGGATCGCGCAGCGGTGCGCGAAATTGTTGGTCCAAGATCACAAGATGCGACACGCTTTGTAGAAACTGGGCATATTCAAGGATGTCCGCTTCCGTCAGACTGTAGAGAGCTTGAAATCTAGGATATCGAAGCACTTTGGTTACTTCGGCGAGTATTTCATTGGATAGAACCAGCCGGTGGCCGTGGTCCAACAATTCCTTCAAAACAGTTCGTGCCTGGGCTGAACTTCGGCCATGCGCCCGAACAAGTATGTTCGTGTCGAGCACAATCCTCAATCGATAGGCCTGTAGTTGGGTCTCGCTGAGCGCAGAGCCTCGTTAATGATTTCCTCTTCTTCCTTTTCGTTCACTGGGCTGCGTTGCGCATCCACCTTCGCGAAATACCGGCGAAGATTCTCAAGCGCTACTTTACGCTCCTCCGCCGACAATTGAGGCGGGATGATCGCCGAAGGCCGGAGGCTCTTTATGCTGACGGACTCGTCCTCTGAGACTCGACGGCCCAGCAGGTTCTCGACCGCGCGCCTTTGATCGGGAGAGAGATCTTTCACGTGATGCAACATTTTGATTCGCTGATGCCATTGTCGCAGGATCGGTGCCTGTTAACTTAGCGCGCTAAGGTTGCTCCGGCTGCGATTACAATAGAGGAAACTGGTATGCCAACCTCGACCGCATAACTCGCAACCCGGAAGTCCTGGGCGGCAAGCCCTGCCATCGCGGCATGCGGGTCACCGTGGTACGATTGTAGGTCTCGTTGCCGCTGTCCATTCCAATCCCGAGATCCTCGGCGCCTATTTTTATCTCGAAGAGGAAGATATTCGCCAAGCGCTTGGATACGCCGCTTGGCACGCCGAAGAGATTGAAGTGCCGCTCTCAGTAGAATGAAAATTCCGATCGACATGAACCTGAGCCCAACCTGGGTTCAGTATCTTATCGCGCATGGGTCGAGGCTGTGCACTGGTCCATTTCGCGAGTCCGTACCCCCCGTCCGGTGGAGTCAGCATTGTTTCCGATGAGTCGCCACGAAGGTGCGGACCAGCCTAGTGCCGCGCTCCAAACACTGGCCGGCACTCGTCCCAGGTAACAGTATTGAACCGGCCGGTTCCTCCCCGGCGAACGCTCGATTTAGAACACGATCCGGACGCCCACTTGCGCACGGCGTGCCGTCGTGCCGTCGGGAGGAGCCTGCGTTGCCTGAATCGCCCCGTAAGAAGCATTCGGCACCAGAGCGGTAAGTCCATTCAGGGGCCCCGAGGTCTGACGGATGGCGGTGAATTGCTGCGCTACGCGAGCGCTCGGTCCCGCGACTTGCACGTGATTGAAGACGTTGAATGCTTCGAAGAACAAGTTAACCTTGACGCGCTCGGAGATGGGCAATTGCTTCTGAAGGCGCATGTCCGTGCGATAGATGTTGCCGAGCTTGAGGAAGGCCGTGTCCTCGAACGGGACGCGGTTCGATCCGCCAAGTCCGTTTAGCGAACTTGTGCTCAAGGTGCTCACGGAGGTGGTCGCTCCGGCGACGAACGGGCGATCCCTGACGCTAATGCTCGGTGCAATGCCGAACGACGATGCTGCAAGTTCGACGATCGAGTATTGCCAGCCATTGATCAAATAACGGGAGGCCCAGTCTGTATTGTGGGTGAAAGTCGGCGCGATAACGGCATTAATCACGAGCCGATGCCGCTGGTCGCTGGAGCTGTTGCCCTTCTCGCCGTTATAGTCGCCATTGAAGACCGAGGTCGCGAATGTCGATCCGAACAAGGTATTACCGCCACCTCCCTGGTTGTTGTCGATGGAGTGACTCCATGTGTAGGCCACGTTGCCGAGCAGCCAGTTCGAATAACGGCGCGTCAACTGTACAAGCAAACCGTCGTAATAGCTTTTACCTGCCGATTCGAGCTGATAGATGCCTCCAAATGCAGGGTTAATGCGTTGCGTGTAGAGCGGAGTGGTGTAGCTGCCCACTTGGTTGTTGCTCGCGTCTAGAATCGGGAAGGTGTACAAGGTCGTTGGCGCGGCCGCATTCACGTCCCGCGTCTGCAGCAAATGCAGACCAAGGCTCCATACGTACGAAACCGTCAGGCTGGTGTCTTTCATCAACTGGCGCTCCACGGCCAGCGTCCCCTGGTGAGAATATGGATTCCGCCACGTTTTGTCCAGGAACAATACGGTTGCGCTTCCCGTTACGTTCGGCTGAGCGGCGAGGAAGTTCGGGAACACAGGTCCACCTGTTGCGATGGTGGCTGCGCTGTTCAGCGAATAACTCGCCTGATAGACGCCATTGGTGATAAAAGCGTTTTCAATCGTGGACGAAGTGTAACGGTTGAAGAACAACCCGTAGCCCGCCCGGATAACCGTTTTGTCGTTGATCGTGTACGCGATGCCAATACGCGGTGCGAAGTTCTTGTGCGTCTCCGGAATAACCGCCGTCTGCGGCCATGCGGGGTTCGAGAGCTTGGGTTGCGGTAGCGCGGTGAACTCGTATCGCAGCCCGGGGCTCACAATCAGCTTCGGCGTGACGTGCCACTGGTCCTGGACGAAGAACGCAATCTCATTGAGGCTTGTGTCCACGCGCGGATTTCCGAAAACCTGCGAGAAAGAACTGTAGCTCTTCAGCCC
>CATPCN010000275.1 GCA_955652855.1 uncultured Chthoniobacterales bacterium
CGTGATTCATGGTTGGTCTCGCTCTCTCTCTTAAAAGTTGTCCATTTCTCTGAAGTTATTCACTTCACTGTCCATGAACGCTCGACCGCCGGGCTGTTTGCAAGTCGGAGACAGAGGCTCGGACGCCGGTCCAATTAACGAGAGAGTGACGCGGCGGGAAACGCCAGGGGAACGAGAATAACGCGAGAAATAACGCGGGCAAATTGGGCCGCGAAGGCCAAGCGGTCATCTCAGCCCAGCCACCGAGCGGCTTCTAAACCCTTGCCCTACAGGTATTTGCCTCCAGAGAGCGACGTTTCGCTCTCTCGTTGGGCCGGCATCCGCGCCCTCAGGGACCCGTTATTTAGCGTTATTTAACGCGAAGCCATCCTTATATAGTAGGCAACTGCTCTCTGAGAGCGAGACCGACGGATAACTTGGGGAGCCAAACAAGTCGTTCGTTTTCAACGACGCCTTAGAAAACACGCCAGATGCCAGCGACGAGAATTGAAGATTGCGGTCAGCACACGCCTATGTTCGCGGCAAAGCGGTTCGTCCGCCGTTCGGCTTTAACCCACTTCGTTTTGTCAGGGCCATAAAAAAGGGAACCACCGCGACGATTTAAAGCTGTCCGCCAAACTCCAGATTTACCTTGCTGTTTCTCCCGACCCGAGTGATGAATGGTCACGGCCGCAACACGCGGCAAGCCAATGACTGAATCTACAATCGGTTCCGCCAAAATGGAATCAGCGGCTGCGGAGCCGAAGGGCAAGCGCAAGCCCGCCGACAAGAAGCCCGCCGACAAGAAAGCCGAACTAATCGGTTGGATGAAACGAGCCAAGGGCGTCACGCTGGCCGAAATCGTGGAAGCAACAGGCTGGCAGAAGCACACGGTGCGCGGCTTCGTCAGCATACTTGGCAGCAAGGGCGGGATCGGTGGGAGCAACGACTCGACAAATCGCTATCGATAATACGTGATAACAGGTCCCGCCTAGACGCCGATGCTTCCCATAAAGGGCAACGGGGCGTCCTTTGCATTGATGAATCAGAGGCTGTGGAGGACAACGTAGCGCACGCACCCATGCGTGCTGTGACGAGACTCTCTCGACACTATCCGCGCAGAAAGAGCCGGGCGTCGGTACGCGGGCCGACGCGGCACATACGTCTGTGCGCTACGTCGAAAATGGAATGGTTATTTCGTAACAGTCCCTTACTGAGTAAGCGTTCAGCATCGTCGGAGCTGCGTGTTCTTCCAGCGCCGCGAGTCGGTCAGGTCCTGTTCGATGAGTTGGTCGCGGGTCGGTAAGTACTGTCAGGCAATGCTGTGAAGTTCATCCGACATCTTGTAGTACAAATCCCGCACCTGCGGCTCAACGCCATATTCCCGTGGCAGATGATTGGCTTGGATCAGCTTCACGACATCGGCGTAATCCTGCGCCCGGTCAATTCCACGACCAATGTAGGTCGACAGCTTGGACGAAATGAGGCGCTCCAAGGTCAAGATTTGCGGTTCATCGGATACTTGCGTGGGCACGGGAAGGGTGAGTGGTCCCGGGTCCACCTTGCCGCCACCAGGTAGTAAGTAAATCTCGACTCTTGTTTCTATATCGGTCACAGCCATCTTGGAACCGGAGTTCGACCTAAAACCGTTTCATGCATAGCTTTTCATGGGCAAACTGCACATCCGAAACGATTAGGTCAACGTCTACAGTGAACCGCGGATAGCCATGCTCCTGGACCGCGAATCCGCCACAAACATAATGGGGAATACGAAAGAGTGCCAACACTTTCACGGCCTTGCGGAGAGCCTTTTCGATGTTCGAGCCACTGGATTCTCTCAAGAACTCTGCCTGTTCATGAAATTGAAGGAGGGTCTTCACAAGGTATCCAGTGTTAGAACGTCAGTCCTTCTGCTAGTTACGCTTATCAGGAGCAATCCTGCCCCGTCCTCTTCGCCGCAATTCTCCGCTCCACCGCCTTCATCAATCGCGTCTGCACATCTTCGGGCAACACCTGAGGCTGCATGCCCTTGTAGACCTGAATGGTTTTCTTACAGGTGTCGAGAATGACAAAACAATTCGGGCACTCGGTGATATGGGTCTCAATGCGGCGGCGAATCTCTACGTCTACCGTCGCATCGAGGTAATCGTTGAGTTCCGTGAGGAACTCTTTACAGGTAAGCAAAGACGTCGTCTCCTTTCCGCTTGAAGAACCTGGTAAGCTTTTCGCGAAGCTGCAGCCGGGCACGAAGCAGCCGGCTCTTTACCGCCGGGATGGAAATTCCGAGCGCCTCGGCGGTCTCTTCCGTACTCAATTCTTCGATGTCCCTCAGTACGAAAACGGTGCGAAAAGCTGGGCGCAGGCTTTCCACCGCGTCGTCCAGAATCTTACCCAACTCCTCCCTCGAATACTGCTGTTCCGGATTTTCGTCCCAAACCGCGATTTCGCGGACCACCGTATCCTCGCCGGTATCCACCGGCTCATCCAGCGGAACGGACCGGTCCGATTTCCGCTTGCGCAGCTTCATCAAGGATTCGTTTACGGCGATGCGGACAATCCAGGTATAGAACTTGGACTGCCCTTGAAAAGATTCCAAATGCTCGAAGGCCTTGAGAAAAGTCTCTTGCAGGACATCCTCGGCATCCTCGTCGTTCTGCGTGATGTGTTTCGCCAGACGGAAGATCTTCCGCGAATAGGCGTTTACCAACTCATTGAAAGCGGCCAGATCACCTTCGCGGGCTCGCGCCAGCAGTGCCGACTCATCAAACACACCCGCTTCGGTAGTGGCAGGCATTTCTCTTATCGTAACACCCCGGCATTCTTGGATTACACCGGTTCGTTCATGTCATGTTTTACAGCAATAAAAGGTGACGCCTGTGCTTGTGGGGCGGCCAATCGTGGCCGCAGCCGTCTTTAGGCGGCGTGCTGAAAACTTCGTGGACGCCCAACACTCCCGCCTGATCGCTTCACCGGCCTCTGCTTCGCCGTCCGTTGGAAGTGTCCGCCGCCCTGAAACGATTCTCGACAAAACGTCACTAGTTATCAGCAGAACAATCAGCCCAAAGGTTGAGCCGATCCCTAAGAGGAGCGATCATGACGTTTCCGATTGGCGCTTTGTATTTTCCTCTCTACTTCATTGCCGCGTGGGCCATGGCCGATAGAAACCTCGCGGCCGGC
>CATPCN010000276.1 GCA_955652855.1 uncultured Chthoniobacterales bacterium
GTTCGTGCCCGGCCCCGGGGGTGGCGATCGACCCCCTCGTTCCCCAGAAACGTAGTCTCATGGCGCCTCCCTTGCGTGCAGAGTTACGTCCGTAGAACGCTTACTTCTTGGTGAGATGTTCGAATACCCCGTCCCAAACATCCGGCGGCGGCATGTCTTTATAGATCCGGCATCGTTCCGCCATGACTCGGGAAGGATTGTCGTCCGGCCAGTGAACTAGGCCTTCGCTAAAAAGCTCCAACGCTTCCGCCCAGCGCCGTTGATAATACGCATCCAGTGCGGTCGCGTAGATCGCGCGCATCCTCTCCTGCAGCTGCGGCAGCGGCTTGTCGGGCGTCGCCAACAGCTCGAAAATCTTCAGCGCCTGCTGGCGCCCGACGACTCGCACCAAGTCGAGCTGACGCACCACGAAGAATCCTTCGACCAGATGCGCCGTTTGCTCACCAATGATGATCTCCGTCCCGTATACCTTGCTGATGTTTTCGAGGCGAGAAGCGAGATTCACCGGATCGCCGAGGACGCTGTACTGGAACCGATATTTGGACCCGATATTGCCGACGAGCATCGTTCCTGAATTGATCCCGGTCCGCGCCCGCAGGCGAGGACGTCCCATCTTCACCCACGCGTCGCCGAGCGCGTTGCGGTGGTCGCGCATGGCCAACGCGGTCGCGCACGCCCGTTGCGCCTGATCGGCCTGCTCGACCGGTGCCCCGAAGAGGGCGATCAGCTCGTCGCCCATGTAACCGACGAGCGTGCCCTGGTGGGCGAACAGTTGCTCCGTCATCAGGTCGTGGTATTCGCCGAGAATTTGAATCACCTGATTCGGCGAAAGGCGCTCCGAGAACGACGTGAAGCCCGCCAGATCGCTGAACAGCACTGTCAGAAGTTTCTCCTGGCCGCCGATCCGAGGGTCCTCGGGGTCCTTCAGCACTGCCTCGATCACGTCGGGCGCGACGTATTGCTTGAAGGTCTCCTTGATCCGTTTGCGCTCGCGCTCTTCCGTCACGTAGCGATAGACCGTCAGAATCGTGTACATCGCCGCCAGCGCGAAGACCGGATACACCACGTTCAGCCAAACATGCGCCCTGACGAACAGCAGGTATGCCGCGGACACGTAGCAGACGAAGAGCAGTCCGGAGAACACGAGTCCTTGGAGCGCGCTCATCCGCGGCAGCGCGACGCCGACCAGCGTCGCAAGGATGGCGATTGCGAGCAGATCGAAGATCCTCGACCAATGTGGTCGCGCGATGAAGTCGCCGGCGAGGATGTTGTCGATGACCGATGCGTGTATCTCGGAACCCGGATAAACCGGACCAAACGGGGTGCTGCGAATGTCGCCAATCCCGATTGCCGTGGCTCCCACGATTACGATCTTGTTGGCGAACGTGCCGCTCGCCAGCTTGCCGCCGAGAATGTCGCTGATCGCGTACTGAGTAAAGGTTCTCGGCGGACCGCGGTAGTTGATGAGCAGTTGGCCGGATTCATCGGTCGGAATGAAGCGCTCGCCGATCTGCACGCCTTCGACCCCATCGGGACCCGTGCGTACCACGAGCGATGGCTTGCCCAGGAAATGCCACACGCACAGGATCGACAACGGCGGGAAAAGATCCTCGCCACCTTGAATCATCAGCGGCATCCAGCGCACGACGCCATCCGGGTCGCTCGGGACGCTGAAATAACCGGACGACGCCACCGCCTCGGTCATTATGTCGAGGTTGTTCTGCGGAGCGTAGGCATTGAAGAAAGGGATCGAAGCCCGGTCTCGATCGTTGTAGAGAACGATCGGATACTTCGACGCTTCGATTCGCGCGAACCGCCGATCGATGTCGTCTTGGTCCAGTCGATATCCGACGCCGATTTCGCTCATGTGAAAGAAGTAGCCGAGAACGACGGGCGTCGTCGAACGCTTGAGCGCGTTCACGAGCGCCTGATCGTTGTCGGCATTCGCCCGGCTTTCCTCGATGAAGTCCGTGAGGCGCGTGTCGTTAAGCCCGCGGGCCTCGGCCTTCTTCGCGAGGTCGTTGACGAAACCGAGACGGGAATTCTCGTCCGGCTCGGCGAACGTGATGTCGAAGCCGATGACCTTGGCGCCGTCGCGCGACAACGCGTCAACGAGCGCCGCGATTTTCGATCGTGGCCACGGCCATCGGCCCTCGTCGGTCAGGCTCTTCTCGTCGATCGTGGCGAGCACGACGTCCCGCGTCGTCGCCAACGGCCCCCGCGTGCGGAACCGGAGGTCCAGCCAGTTGAGCTCGATGATGTCGAGGACCGGACTGCCGATCTCGAACAGGGCCACCACCAGGGCAATGGTACCGGTCGTGAGCGTGAAAGGATTGAAGAGGATCCGCTTCAGGGAGCCCGGCCTGAAGCGAAATCTTCCAAGCAGCGGCTTCATGGGGCCGCGGGGCTACAGTGCGCGTAGCGGACGCGGTCCGGCGAAACGGCGTTGCTGGCGACCTTTCATCCGAGACGACATGATATTTGGCGGCGTGCGGATCATGGTAACACCCGCGGCAATCCGGGCGTCGTCGACATGGTTTTCGCACAGAACCAAAATCAGCTTCGCGGTTGTGAGCTCGCTTCCCAGCCCAGCTTGGCTTTCCTAAGCTCGCCTACCCTCGTGGCGAGAGCTTCATGAAGACGGTCAACGTTGAGGAGGAGTATCTTGCCGGTTACGAGACCTTTGCCGATGTGACAGCACGCCTGTCTCGATTCATCAACGAGGTCTACAACGCCAAGCGCATGCACTCCGCGCTCGGCTATCAGCCACCCGAAGAATACGAAACTCAACTCGCCCAGCGCAGCTTGAATTCGACGACCGCGATGGTCCAGTCGCCGAGGTTCACTCCATGTGGCCTCCTGCCTGAGATTGGCGATTGACCACATCTGCCAAGTGCCAAATATCCTCGGGGGTTCCATTGAATTCTTGTCTGAAAACATGCGTTCGTCCATATGATTGTTAAACCGAATACCGCAGGATCGCATTGGGCCCGTCACGCAGCGCAATGGGGGAAAGTCGGGTCGCCCTTACGACCCATACAAGAAGATATTGACTTGTACTGGCGAGCCATTAACTCGTCCGTGGCGGAATCGGAACTCGCCATGGCGCGGGTGCTGCTGTTGGGTGTCACCCCTGAACTGACGTCTTTGCGGTGGCCTGTGGGCTCAAGCTTGTTTGCTTGTGACTCCTCATTGGACATGCTGCAAAGCATCTGGCCACTGGGTCGATTCCCCGGAGCCTCCGCCAGCACGCTAAATGCTAACTGGCTGGCGTTGCCCCTTGCTCCTGGCGCATGCAACCTTGTCGTCGGAGATGGCAGCCTGAGCGTCTTTGATTGTGCCGATGACTACCGGCGTTGCGCGCATGAGCTTTATCGCGTTTTGCAGCCGGGCGGCTGTGTCGTGTTGCGGTTATTCTGCCCGCCCGAGGTGCCGGAATCGCCCGAACAGGTGTTTGCTGACCTGCGCCGTGGCCACGTGGGCAACTTTCACGCGTTCAAGTGGCGGTTGGTCATGGCGATTCACGCAAGCAACGAAAGCGCTCGTCTGGCAGATATTTGGGCGCGCTGGGAATCCGAGTTTCCAGAACCTGAACTGGCAGCTGCGTTATCGGGCCACTGGATGCGATTCGCACCTTGGAGGCCTATCGGAATGCCTCGGCGCGATACAGTTTCTAGAGCCTGGCCGAAGTACGCGCGATGTTGTCTCCGGAATTCGAGTTTCTCAATGCGGCTTGGCCCAGCTATGAACTCGGTGAACGCTGCCCCATTGCGAGCTTTCGGCGGCGCACTGCGTGAACAGAATTCCGTTATCGCTGACAGCCCGATCTGAAATCCGGGGCTTCGTTTCCCGGCGCTTGCAAGCTCGGCGGCGATGCCGCTGCACTCAATATTCCTGCAACTGGAGCGCAGCCAGTGGTTGCCGGCACAAAGCATTCAGGAACTGCAATCTCGCCAGCTTGACGCGGTGTTGGCGCATGTTTGGGCCACCGTACCCTGGTATCACCCCCGTCTGCTTGCTGCTGGAATTGTTCGCGGCCAGCCTGTAGATCCGGGCGCATGGCAGTCCCTGCCCCTGCTGACACGCCGCGATCTTCAAGAGGCCGGTGCATCCCTGCACAGCAATAGCGTTCCGCCCGAACACGGCAAAATTGGCTGCCAGCAAACCTCGGGTTCGACCGGTGAACCGGTTGAAGTGCTACGTTCCCGGCTTGATCAACTGATGTGGCAGGCCATTACCCTGCGTGACCACGCTTGGCACGAGCGCGACTTGTCGGGGAA
>CATPCN010000277.1 GCA_955652855.1 uncultured Chthoniobacterales bacterium
AATTTCTCGCCGGATTGAATGACAACGACGACTAAGCGATGCTCGCGACGGCTGATTTAGTGCTCGGGAAGAAAAAACGCCCGGGAGTGAACGGTCGCTAGGCCAGAGCTGGCGCGCTTTTAGCTACGATAGGAGGCATGCGCCTCAAAGAGCTGGAACACTCCGCGCCGGGTCATGTCGATCTTAACGGCAAACGCCTTCTCATTTTTATCGTCGCTTACAACGCGGAAACGACGATTGAGAAAGTGCTTCGCCGTATTCCGCCCTGCCTGCATTGCAAGGACGTCGAAGTGTTGATCATCGACGATTCATCGAGGGACAACACGTTCGCGAGCGGGCTTCGTTATCAACAGAAAAATTCCACATTCAAGATCACCGTCTTGCGCACTCCGGCGAATCAGGGATACGGCGGCAATCAAAAACTCGGGTACCGCTACGCGATCGATCACGGTTTCGACATCGTCGCGCTCGCACACGGCGACGGACAATACGCGCCGGAAAAATTGTCCGCGCTGCTCGCGCCGCTTCTCCGCGGTGACGCGGACGCGGTGTTTGGTTCGCGCATGATCGACAAACACGCCGCGCGTCGTGGCGGAATGCCAGTCTACAAATGGATAGGCAACAAAATCCTGAGCTCGTTCCAAAACCGGCTGCTGCGCACGCGGCTTTCGGAATTTCATTCGGGCTATCGGCTCTATGCCACCCCCGCGCTTGCGCAAATCCCGTTCGAAAAAAATACCCGAGAGTTCCATTTCGACACCGAGATCATCATTCAATTTGTTCTAAAAAATCTGCGGATAGTCGAACTTCCGATTCCCACGTTTTACGGCGACGAAATTTGTCACGTGAACGGTATGAAGTACGCGTGGGAAGTTTTCAAAGCGACGGTCAAAGCCCGTCTCTGCCGGATTCATCTTTTTTACGATCGAAAATTCGACGTGAACCCGGAACCGGCGGCGCACAGCGACAAGCTGGGCTTTCCATCATCGCAACGATTCGCAGTGGATGCGTCCGTTCGCGGCAAGAATATACTGCAACTCGGAATCGGCCATACGAACGTCGCCGCGGAACTTATGCGCCATGAATGCATCGTGACGGCGATCGATTTTACCGCAAACAAACTGACGCAAACATCGACACCAACAATGAGCGCAGCTCCGTTGCCGCGGTTGCCGTCAAATCTGGCGCAATTCGATCAGATCCTGCTTATGGATTTAATCGAACATTTGCACGAGCCGGAAAGTTTCATGGATGAACTCCGCCAGAAGACGGGCGGGCGCCGTCCCGAGGTGATCATCACCGCGTCGAACGTGGCATTTTTCATCACGCGCGTCATGCTCGCGCTTGGTCAATTTAATTACAGCCATACGAAGCAGCGATTGGTTAACGGATGAAGTTTTTTATCGGCGAACGCTCGCCGCGGGCGGTCAAAGCTCGCGCGTGCTGGCGAACCTTGCGCAGATCTATTCCACGCGTGGCGAGTATGGGAAGGCGGAAACAATGTTCCGCAATGTCTTGAAGATGAGTCCGGACTATCCGATCGCCCGAAACAATCTGGCTGAAGTTCTTGTCCGCGTAGGAAAAAAGAAAGAAGCGGAGGACCTGCTCGCGGATACGACCAAGGCCACCGAGAACACTCGAAAGGAGTATCCGCGCACTTGGATTGCCGTGCTCAATCTCGCGCTTTATCGACATCGCGAGAAGGACGACGCGGGCGCGCTCGCCATTGCGGAAAAGGCGCGACACGATTATCCGGGAGTTTGGGAAGTGATCCGTTTCGAATCCGAAATCCTGCGCGAAACGCAACGCTCGGACAGGGCCATCGATTTGGTCGAATCTTTCGCACACGACAATTGGTGGCATTACGGCGCCGCGCTCGCCCTTGGGCGTTTGTATGCGGAAAAAGGTGACGTGGCCAAAGCCGACGTCGCATTGCGCCATGCCTGCTGGCTCGATGTGCACGACGCGGAAGCACTCGATCTCATCGCGCAAATGCGCTTGCGCGCTAATCGCCTGGAAGATGCTTACGCCACGCAGCGGCGGGCGGTTGCGCGTCAACCGGACCAGCCGCGCCAATACGCATTGCTCTCAAATATTCTGGAAAAAATGGGACGCGGTGAAGAAGCGCGCGCCGCAACGGCGAAAGTCGCAGTCTTGCAGGCGCTGGCGCAAACTGCGGTAGCAGCGAACTAAGGCGCACCGCGCGTTGACTTGGGCGAGTTGCATCGCGACGCTCTTCCGCGTCGTATGCCCGCGCGCATTTACATCGACAAAGACGCAGATTTGAAATTCCTGCGCGACAAAACGTGCGCCGTCATCGGATTCGGCGCGCAAGGCCGCGCTCACGCGTTAAATCTTCGAGACAGCGGCATGCGCGTGATCATTGGTCTTCCCCGCGGCAGCAAATCGCGTGCGGTTGCCCGCAAGGCCGGACTAAAAGTCTATTCCACTGCGGAAGCGGCGCGGCGCGGCGACATTGTTTTTCTAGCGGTGCCTGATCCGAAGATGCCCGAGATCTACAAACGCGATACCGCGCGCAATCTCGCCGCCGGCAAAACGCTGCTCTTCGCGCACGGTTTCGCCATATTCTACCGGACGATCGTTCCGCCGAAGGATGTGAATGTGATCATGGTCGCGCCGAAGGGTCTTGGCCCAATGGTGCGCCGAGAATTCGAGCAGGGGCGCGGCGTTCCAGGTCTCATCGCGGTGGCGCGAAATCCAAATGGAAATGCAAAGGCGATCGCGCTCGCTTGGGCAAAAGCGATCGGCTGCACCCGCGCCGGCGTGATCGAGACGACATTTCGCGCAGAGACAGAGACTGATCTCTTCGGTGAGCAGGCCGTGCTCTGCGGCGGGACGACCGCCCTCATTCGCGCCGGATTCGAAACCCTTGTGCGCGCCGGTTACGCGCCCGAGCTCGCCTATTTTGAGTGTCTGCATGAGCTGAAATTTATTGTCGATCTTGTCCACGATGCCGGGCTTGCTGGGATGCGCGATCTCATTTCGGAAACGGCAAAATGGGGCGAGCTCACTGCCGGACCGAAGATCATTGATCGCAGTGTGGAGAAAAAAATGGCAACGCTGCTACGCGACATTCGCAGCGGAAAGTTTGCGCGAGAATGGATACGCGAAACCGCGACTGGTCGAAAACGCTATTCGAAACTCTTACAGCAAGCGAAGCGACATCCGATAGAAAAAGTCGGGAAGCGCCTTCGGGGATTGATGGCGTGGAACGCGAGAAAACAAAAAAAGCAACCCTGAGCCGGCCGAAGGTCGGCCCGAAACAATTCGCGGAGTTAGGTCCCGCGAAACCGTTGGTTACTTACGGGTTTCTGGGCTGGCGCCTATTATTTCCATCGGATTGGCAGTCGTCGGGATCGCGCTAAGTCGATCAATCGGCTGCGGGATCGCCGAATTCCCAATCATAATAAGGTAAGCCTTTTTTGATTTCGCCGGTTGTGGTTTCGCCAGTGCGACGACGTTTTTGCCGTCAGTGTCTGCCCAGACAGAAGCGCAGAGCGATAGACCCACTATCGCGCAAGCGCCCTTTAGTAACCAACCACACAGGCTGCGGTGCTCAGTCGTTGTTTTCATGTCGAAATTGTCCGCCTTTCTATGACGCGATGCAATCCAAATCGCATGTCTGCACCCTCAGCTTCGCCTTATTGATCCCACAGGAAATGTTCGAGCCGCAGCCGCGACAGCCGAGTCTTCGCTTCTTCACTGCGCGTGCCCCCCGCAGAGGCGAGTCTCTCGTAAATCGTGGCCGCGGGTTGCCATTTGGAATCGTCTTCCAAAATGCGCGCAGCGTTGAAGCCCGCTTTGTAAAACCAAAAAAACTCACGAGCCCGATCGGAGCGCGATTGTTCCTCGATGATTTTGTAAAACATCGCCAACGCGGCCGGCCGATCTGATTTTTTTTCCAAACAAACACCCTTTTTAAAGAGCGCCTGGTTCCGCCAGTGAGCGCCCGCGTCTTTTTCCGCCGCCAATTGATCATAGATTTCGATCGCGCGGTCGTAATTTTTAGGATCGCTTGCTCCCATCTCGAAGTAAATGTCCCCGCGGCCGCAGAGCGCTTCCCGCTTTTCCGCCGACTTCGAGTCACTCTTGAGCACTTCCTCATACAACAAGAGCGCGTCCTGCGGCTTGCCGAGCCTGCGCTCAATCGCCGCTTGTTCATTCCGCGCCGACCATTTTAACTCGCCGTTTTTGTGCGCGATTTCATCGAACAAGACAATTGCGCGATCGAGCGAATGCGCGTCCATGCTCGACATGGCCGACTCGGCCGCGAAAAAAAGCGCCTTCTCGGCCAACGGGGTGTTTGGATTTTGCTCGGCCAGAATTTCAAATTGCGTTTGTGCGTTTGGAAAATCCTGCCGCCGGAAATAACTCTCCGCCAATTTCATGCGCACATCCGGCGCGAATGGCGAAGCGGGATGCTTTTGCAGAAACTGATTGGCAAGCGCAACGACCTTCGTGTCGTCACCATGAGGCGCGACGTCTTCAATCCAGATCATAAGATAATCGGCGCGCTCAGTTGCTTGCGGCGTCGACGGAGAAGCGGCCGCCCGAGCAAGATCATCGCGCGCTTCATCGAGATGCGGCGGTGACGCGTGAAATGCGAGCTCAGCCAACGCGACCAGGGCCTCGGAGACTCGCTTGCTCTTTGGAAAATCGCGTAGAAAATTTTGCAGCGATGGAATTGCTTTTCTGTCACCTTGCGCCGCCTGCACCAGCCCTTGTTCCAGCAACAAATCCCCTCGGGATACTTCATCGTCGCCGCGCTCGCTCAGCTGTTTGTAGTTCTCCAGAAAACGCGCGCGGTTGCCAACTTGAAGCCAGGTAAGTGACGCGTTAATGAGCGCACTTTGCGCAACGCGTGAGGAAGCGGAATGCGCGAGCCGATCGAACATTTCTGCCGCCGCATCGTATTGTTTCACACGATAGCGGGCGGTGGCCGCAAGCATGTCGATCTTTTCCGCAGCATCGTTGTCGGGATGAAGCGCCGCTGCATCGCGAAGGATCGCGACCGCTTCATCGAAGCGTCCGCCCTCCATTTCGAGCTGCGCATATTCGAGAAGTGCCGGAGCGAGCGCGGTAAATTTTACGCCGTTTTCGCGCACTTTCGCGAAACTGGCGAGCGCATCATCTCGCCGGCCAGAGCGCAAAAGGGCCCGCGCCAGGCACTGGCACAGTGGTATCT